>JAZRPU010000271.1:0-3832 GCA_045649365.1 Eubacteriales bacterium
TATTCTCTGCAAGGCCGCAAAGACTTTCACCGAATACCGATGAAAAAGACTTGCTTCCTTCTTCCACACCGAATTCTAATTCAAAAGAGCCAACACCATGGTATGCTCCAGGATTTTCTTCTGCCAAGGAATACCCTTTTCCTTTTGTGGTGTGGATATGTACGATACAAGGCCGTTTACTGTTTTTGGCTTCGTTGAGAACGTCTTCTAAAAAGTCTATTCTGTTTCCGTCGGCAACACCAATATAATTCCAACCCAAATCTTCGAAAAGCGTTTGCATTTTTAAAGCTCGCTTTACAAGATTTTTGCACTTGCGGAAAAAAGATGCAATATGTCGTCCTATTACGGGAATTTTATTTGTTCCTCGCTCAATTGCTCTTTTGAATCTGAAATATTTTTTGCTAGTGAGAAATCGGGAAATATAATTGCTCATGCCACCTACGTTTTTGGATATACTCATTTCATTGTCATTTAAAACTGCAATAAGATTGATATCCTGATCGGCACAATCATTCATCGCTTCGTATATCATTCCCCCTGTAAGCGCTCCGTCGCCTACAATTGCAATGGTATATGCATCAGAACCTTTAAGCTTGTTGGCCCTTGCAATTCCTGCCGCGGCAGAAATAGAGGTGCTACTATGCCCCGACCCAAATGGATCGTGTATGCTTTCTTCTCTTTTTGTAAACCCTGAAAGCCCGCCATATTGTCTTATGGTGGGGAATTTTTCAAATCGCCCTGTCAAAAGCTTATGAACGTAGCTCTGATGACCAACGTCCCAAATGAGTTTATCTTTTGGTGAGTCGAAAACACGATGCAAAGCAATAGAAAGCTCAACAACTCCAAGATTAGAGGCAAGATGACCGCCATTCTTTGAAACTGTTGTCAAAAGCTGCTCTCTGATTTCTTGCGCCAATATTTCAGCATCTTTTTTTGATAATTTTTTTACATCTTCGGGAGATTTTATATTTTGCAAAAAAGTCAAAACAAAATCCTCATTCTTGATACATTATTTTAATTTGTCAGTTATTTCTGAAAAGTAAAAAGTCACAAAGCTCTTCCAATTCTTCAGATGCGTTTCCGTCGGGGAAAACAGAAAGACTGTTTTTTGCTTTTTCTGAAAGAATCTTTGCATCTTCCTTCGCTTGTTGAAGTCCGCAAACGGAAACGTATGTGGATTTTTTGTATTTAGCGTCTTTGCCTAACGTTTTACCTGCTTTGTAGCTGACACCCTCCACGTCTATAATGTCGTCAATTATCTGGAAAGCAAGTCCTAATGACATTCCGTATTCGCGGGCAGCTTTTATCTGTTCTTCATCTGCACCTGCGGCGATACATCCCAATGCGCAGGATGTTGCAATAAGCTCGCCCGTTTTAAGACGATGCATTTTTTTAATAGTATCTAAATTCAAATCGGCATCTTCGCCTAAAAGGTCTATTTGCTGACCGCCTATCATTCCGTGAAGTCCTGAACGTTTCATCAATTCGGTAACAGCTTTTGCATTGCTTTCATAATTGCAATGGGGATTTGAAGCTATTGTTTCGGCGGCAAGAAGCATGAGCGCATCTCCCGCAAGTATGGCAGTTGCTTCTCCAAATACTTTGTGATTAGAGGGCTTTCCTCTTCTCATATCGTCATTATCCATAGCAGGAAGGTCATCGTGTATAAGTGATGAAGTGTGCAAAAATTCGACAGCCGCTGCATAAGGAAGAGCAGGCGTTACGTCATTTTTGCCCGAAACTGCTTTGTAAAATTCAAGAACCAAAAAAGGTCTGATTCTTTTTCCACCCGCACTAACGGAATATGAAACGGAATCGCAAAGCTTTTCATATCCACCAATTTGAGCTTCAGATTCGTTTAATATTTCTTTCATCTTTGCATCGATTGCAACTGCATATTCTCCAATTAAAATGCTTAAATCTTTCATAAGGTTCTCCTTTCACGTTCAAGGGGGAAGCTTAAAAACGTTTTATTAATTATTCGTTAGGCTCAATAAAAGTAACTTTTTGCTCCGCTTCATCAAGAAGACGGGAACAATATTTAACAAGGGAATTGCTTTCTTCGTAAAGCGAAAGGGTTTCTTCCAGTTTGGCATTTCCGCTGTCAAGCTTTCGTACTATTTGTTCAAGTCTTTCAAGCGCTTCTTCGAATGATATGTTTTTATTTTCCATGAAATGTCCGCCTTTCTGTTATTCAACACTTTCAACGGTGCTTTGAACAGTACCGTCAGCAAAATTCAAATTGATTTTATCACCTTTGTTCAAGGAGGTTTTCGACGTGATAACTTTTCCGTTTTCTGAAAACACAGCTGCATATCCGCGTTTCAACACGCCCAAGGGATTCAACGCCTTTGCATTGGCAGAAAGGGTGTTGAGCTGTGCTCGCTTCTTTTCTATAATTCGTTTACAAGAAGAATCTATCTTTTCTTCTATATTTCCCAGATACAACCTTCTTTGGTCAAAGTACGTTTTGGGATTTTTAAGCTGCGCGGAATTGGAAAGTGTATTGAGAATTCTTCTGTATGAATCGGTTTTGGCTTTTAAAACCGTTTTCGTTCTTTTGCTTACGTTGGCAAGCATTCTTTGTATGTCGCTTTTCTCGGGAACGGCAATTTCAGCCGCGGCTGATGGGGTGGGTGCTCTTAAGTCGGCAACAAAATCTGCGATAGTGAAATCTGTTTCGTGTCCCACCGCGCTGATTATGGGAATAGAGCATGCGAAAATTGCTCTTGCGAGCTTTTCATCATTGAATGCCCAAAGCTCTTCAAGTGAGCCACCGCCTCTCCCAATGATTAAAACGTCAACAGGAAATTCGTTGCAAAAATAATCGATAGCTTTTATCATCGATGGTGCGGCAGTCGGACCTTGAACCGTTGATGGATAAACGAAAATTTTTGCCATTGGGAATCTTCTTCCGGATATGTTGATAATATCTCTTACCGCAGCCCCTGTTGCAGAGGTGATAACTCCAACTTTTAATGGGATTTTCGGAAGACTTTTTTTGTACCTTTGGTCAAAAAGTCCTTCTGCATCAAGCTTCTTTTTAAGCTTTTCAAAGGCTTCATACAAAGAGCCCACACCGTCTGCTTTAACGCTGTCAACGTAAAGAGAATATTGTCCATCTCTTACAAAAACGTGTATTTTCCCGTGACATACAACCTTCATTCCATTTTCAAGCTTGAAATCAAGCTTGTCTGCATATCCCTTGAACATAACCGCTTTTATAAGAGAGCCTTCGTCTTTCAAGGTGAAATATATATGTCCGCTTGCGCGATGAACTGTGCAGTTGGATATTTCTCCTTTAACAGAAATTCGCTCAAGGAGAGGGATTTGTTCAATAACGCTTTTTATGAAGTTGTTTACTTGGGAAACGCTTAATACACGTTCTTCCCTTGAATTGTTTTCAAAATTGTTTTCAAACATACGTAAACCAATCATTAAAATTATTTATTGGATTTATGGTGGGATAATTACTCGTTTTCAGCTACAGCCTCTTGTGCTGATGCGATTTTTCCCAACAGGCCGTTTACAAAAGAAACGGAATCAAAATCTCCGAAATGTTTCAAAAGCTCTAACGCCTCGTTGATGGAAACGGAAGAGGGAATAGAATCCTCGTATATAATTTCATAAGACGCGATTCTTGAAACCGCCAAGGCGGTTTTTGATATTCTTTCAATGCTCCATTTTTCCGAAGCTTCGCTTATTCTTTTATCAATTTCTTCTCGTTTGTTCCAAGCTTCGCAAAAAAGCTTTTTTGCAAAATTGCTGTATTTTTTCTGGCGAAGTTCAGCGGCATTTTCGATTGTTTGTTCAGTATCCTGATCCTTTTTAA
>JAZRPU010000272.1:0-10012 GCA_045649365.1 Eubacteriales bacterium
AGTTTATTTTCTCTTCGTGGATTTTTTTGTTTTCAGCTATTTTTAAGTCCATTTTTTCATTCTCCTTTTCATGATATTTTACCCCATAATAGCGGTAATGTCAAGAAAATACTATACTTTTTTTTAAAACTTATTGAAATATGCCCTCGGGCGTGATAAAATAAAAAGGACCTACTTTTGATATATTCGGGAGGGAATATGAAATTCACAAAAATGCAGTCCTTCGGGAACGATTACGTTTATATAGAGCTTTTGACCCAAGAGATGAAAGACCCCGCCAGATATGCAAGATTTTTGTCAAAGCAACATTTCGGTGTGGGCAGTGACGGAATGATTTTGATTTGTCCGTCAGATAAAGCCGACTTCAGAATGCGGGTTTTTAATCCCGACGGAAGCGAGGCAGAAATATGCGGAAACGCCATAAGAAGCGTTGGAAAATTAGTTTACGCAAAAGGATTTACAAATAAAACGGAAATACTTATTGAAACCCTTGGGGGAACTAAAGAAATTTCCCTTCACGTTAAAAACGGTGAAGTGGAAAATATAACAGCAAAATGGGGCTCTCCTATATTAGAACCAAAAAGAATTCCTATTTCCGAAAACAGCGGAATTGAACATCCACTTACAGCACATGACAGAGTTTTTTATATGACCTCCGTTTCCATGGGAAATCCCCATTCAGCAACCTTTGTTGATGACGCGGAAACTTTGGATTTAAAGAAATATGGTGCCTCTATAGAATGCAACCCATTCTTCCCCGAAAAAGCAAACATCGAATTTGTCAAGGTGCTTGACAGAAAAAATCTGTTCCTCAGAACGTGGGAAAGGAATTGCGGAGAAACCCTTGCTTGCGGAACGGGCTGTTGCGTTTCCACTGTGGCAGGAGTGCTGACAGGCAGATGTGACAGAGAGGTTAACGTTCATCAACTTGGAGGAATCACCAAAATCCGTTGGGAAGAAAAAGAGGATTGTTTATACATGACAGCACCCTCGGAAATAGTCTTTGACGGAGTTGTTCCTGAAGGCGCTCTTGAAAAATTTGAAAAAAATTATGCCCATAAAGGAGATTAATTTATGAAGCTTTGGGAATTATTAAAAGAAGCGGGTATTTCCAGCAGTTCAGAAAGAAATATAACAACGCTTTGTAACGATTCGAGGAAAGCCGACGGGGAATCTGTTTTTATTTGTATAAAAGGCTTTTCCGCAGACGGTCATAAATACGCTCACACCGCTTACGATAAAGGATGCAGAGCATTTGTTGCAATGGAGCAGCTCGCACTTCCCGAGGATGCGGAAGTATATTACGTTGAAGATACAAGAAAAACAATGGCTTTACTTGCCGCCGCCATAAACGGACATCCTGCAAGAAAGCTTCGCATTATTGGGATAACAGGCACAAAAGGAAAAACGAGCATAAGCTATACACTTAAAAGCATTTTTGAAAAACAAGGACATAAAGTGGGACTAATGGGAACGGTAGGAATCCTTTACGGAAACGTTCACGTTGAATCCCCCAACTCCACCCCTGAATCAACGGTGATACATGAATACCTTAAGAAAATGCTGGAAGCGGGAATAGATACCGTTGTTATGGAAGCTACTTCCCAAGGCTTTAAGCTCCACAGAACTTATGGAATAACCTTTGACGCGGGAATATACACAAACCTCTCCCCCGACCATATAGGCCCTTCAGAGCATGAGAGCTTTGAAGAATACAGGGAATGCAAAAAAATGCTCTTTTCCCAGTCAAAAATAGTTTTCGCCAACGGAGATTGTGAGCATTTTTCATATATGAAAGAAAACGTTTCCGTTCCCGTTGTTACTTTCGGGTTTGGAGAAACGGAATCGAAAGCAGAAAATGACGTTTACGAAAAAGATGGTGGAGGATTATATACAGCTTTCCGTTGCGGAAAAGAAACGTATAAAACTTATATCCCCGGTAAATTCTCCATTTATAACGCCCTTGCCGCCATCGTCACAGCAAGACATTTTGGAATCCCCGAGGATTCAATTAAAAAAGGATTGGAAGAAACAAGGGTTGAGGGAAGAATGGAATCCATCTCCCTGCCCACAGGTGCGGTGGCAATTATAGATTATGCTCATAACGAATTAAGCACAGAAAACCTTTTTCAAGCATTGAAGCTTTATAACCCAAAACGTATTATAACCGTTTTCGGTTGCGGAGGTAACCGCTCTAAACTTCGCAGATACGGAATGGGCGAAATAGTAGCAAAAAACTCCCAACTCTCCATTGTAACCTCTGACAATCCCAGAGATGAAGCGTTGGAAGATATCATTGCAGATATTTTCGTTGGAATAAATAAAACCTCCGGAAAATCCATGGTAATCGAAAGCAGAAAAGAAGCTATCGAATATGCCGTCAGAAATTCGTCGGAGGGCGACTACATACTTATTATCGGAAAAGGTCATCAGCATTACGAGGAAATAAAGGGCGTTCACTACCCATTTTTTGAAGCGGAAATAATTAATCAGGCGTTTTCACAACAGTAGCTTCGAGATAGTTTATGGTAAATCCTTTTTCGGAGAAATTTTTTTCATATTCCGTTTCGATATTGTTTTCCATAAGCTCGCTGTTATGAAGGTCATAACAAACCTTATCTATCTGAAGTCCTGATTCTTTGAATTGCTCAAGAGAAAATTCAAACAAAGGAAGATTATCTGTTTTAAAGAAAATCTTTCCACCTGGCTTTAAAATCTTTTTATATTTTTCAAGGAACGGTGTTGCGGTCAATCTCCGCTTCGCCGTTCTTGCTTTAGGCCACGGGTCAGAGAAATTGAGATATAAAATGTCAACAGAGCTTCGAGGCAGAACGGTGTCTACAATAGTTGCATCACAACGGTAAAATTTAACGTTTTCGCAATTCTCGTTGTTACATTTTTCCATTGCCATCAGCAACACGTCGGGCACAAGCTCTATTGCAAGCAAGCGGTCATGGGGATATCTCTTTGAAAGTCCCGATATGAAAGCTCCTTTTCCACACCCTATCTCTAATCTGAGAGGAGATTTCCAAAGCTCTTTGTCAAAGGTCTTTTCAAGGTTGATTATCCGTCCTTCGCCTTGGCGTCGCATTACTTCAGGGACAGAACAATCTACGTCTTTGATTGTGGTTGCCATGAACTTGTTAACTGTTTCAAACCGTTCTAATCGGTGTTTTTTTGGTCTTGGACGCATATTACTTCCTCTTTCCATTTTCGCAAAGACTAAATTTGCAAAAATGATTTTTAATTACTTTTTTCCGTATATCTGAATAAATTTTCTGAAATTGCAAAAAATAGCTATCAAGGAGAGGAGATGAAAAAAATGATGATAGATAGAATATCCTTGATATTAACAATAATCGGAGCTTTGAACTGGGGCAGTATCGGTCTTTTTAAATTCGACCTCGTTGCCTGGATTTTCGGCGGACAAGATGCAACCTGGAGCAGAATTGTTTACACCCTCGTGGGACTCTGCGGACTCTGGTGCATAACACTTCTTTTCAGAAACAGAGAAGCTATTGCCGACGAAAACAGATAAAGCTTCAAATATTAAAACTAAAAACTCACGAGGCCGACAAAAGTCGGTCTCTTTTTCAATATTACAATTATACTATCTCAATCATTGATTGTCAATTAAATTCGTGAAAAATAAAGGTTAATTTCTACCGCTATTTCGGTGTTTTGTTAACATTTAGACCGATTTTATTTAACATTATATATCTCTAAAGCATTTTTTATCATAAATTTAAAATACTGACTTTATAGATGGTTTTTCATTTCCCTATTGCAATAATTATGGCTGTATGATATAATTCTATTGGATTAAGCATATATAAATTCAAGGACGGAAATAATGAGCATATTGACTTTAAATAACGTATGTCTTTCATACGGGATAAGTGATATACTGAAAAACATCTCCTTTTCTGTAAACGAGGGAGATAAGGTTGGTATAATTGGCGTAAACGGTGCAGGCAAAACTTCACTACTTAATATTATATATGGTAGTGGAGAAAGCAGTTCGGGAACGGTCAATCTAAAAAAAGGAACTAAAATCGGATATTTGCACCAACATGCTGACGATGCATACGAAAGCCGAACAGTTTATCAGGTTATACATGAATCATTGAGAGAAGAATATAAAACGAAAGCTGAAGGGGTATTGAAAAGCCTTGGCATTCCCGAGGAGCTTCATGGTCTTTCTCTTTCTACTCTTTCGGGAGGTCAGAAAACGAGAATCGCTCTTGCGGCAGTAATGATGGGAGAATACGATATAATTATTCTCGACGAGCCTACAAACCATTTAGACGTGGAAAGTCTTGCGGCTTTGGAAAATATGGTAAAGCTTTCCAAGAAAACTTTTTTAATAGTCAGCCACGACAGATATTTTCTCGACAAAACAACAACGCATACTCTTGAAATAGAAAACGGAGAATGTGCAATGTATTCAGGGGGATACAGCGTTTTTGCGGAAAAGAAGCGTAAGTTAAGAGAAGATGCGGTAAAGCATTATAACCTGCAACAAAAAGAAATTGCAAGGATAGAAGCTTTTGTTGCAAACCAAAGAAAATGGAACAGAGAAAGAAACATCATAGCGGCAGAAAGCAGACTCAAAGCTCTCGACAGAATGGAAAAGCTTTCAAAGCCGAAAAATGCTCCAAAATCCATTTCTTTCGGGTTTAGCGCCTCTGAAAGCGGTGAAGACGTTTTAAGCGTTAGAAATCTTTCAAAAGGGTATAACAGCAACGAGCTTTTCAACGTTTCTTTCCAAGTGAAAAAAGGACACAGACTTTTTATTCTGGGCACTAACGGTTGCGGGAAATCCACCCTTTTAAAAATTCTCACAGGGCGCGAAATTCAAAATAGCGGAACTTTTGAATACGGATACAATCAAGAAATCGGATATTATGATCAGGAAATGCAAAATCTTGATGAAAACAATACCGTTCTTGAAGAGGTTTATAATATCAGCGGTGATATGGGACTCACAAAAACCCGCTCACTTCTTGCCTCGTTCAACTTTATAGGAGATGACGTTTTCAAAAGCGTTTCTGCTCTCAGTGGCGGAGAGCGGGCAAGACTGTCAATTTGTAAAATGGTTCTGGAAGAAAAAAGCCTTATTATTCTTGACGAGCCTACAAACCATTTGGATATCCCATCGAGAGAAATTCTTGAAAACGCTTTAACGGAATATGCAGGAACTATTATTTGTGTTTCTCACGATAGATATTTCATTAAAGCTCTTGCCACTCATATTTTGGAGATAAATAAAAAAGATTATTCAGAAACGTATAAATATTTTGCGGAAAATTACGAAAGATATTTAAACTTAAGAGAATCGTTTTTCTCCTCACAGGAAAAAACAGTTCAGGTTAAAGCGTCAAGTACTGCATATTCCGATGCGAAAAAATTGAGAAACCAAAAGCAAAGAGATGAAAAAAGGCTGAAACTTCTGGAAACGTTGATTCCCGAAACAGAGGAAAAAATCAAAACGTTAGAAGAAAAAATATCGGTGGAATATGCCACAGATTACGTTAAATTAGAAGAAGCGGTTGCGGAAAAAGACGCTTTGAGCGATTATCTTCTGGAAATTCTTGAGGAATATTACACTCTTTCCGAAAGCTTGACCGAATAAAATAATTGGGGCTGTTACAAATGCCAAATGCCTTTGTAACAACCCCTTTTTATTATGATAAGATAAATCCAACTATTTAATCATAATACTTTTTCATTCGAGGAATATTTTTCGCGAAAGAATCATTGGATAGGCTCAAAATCTGCCGCTCCGTGTTTGCAAAGGGGACATACAAAATCTTCAGGCAATGTGTCGCCCTCGTATATATATCCGCAAACCTTACAAACGTAACCTTTCTTTCCATCTGTCTGTGGCTTCGGTTTAACGTTGGACAAATAGTAAGAATAGGTCATTGTTTCTCTGTCTGAAATAACGCGGGCTTCGGAAACGGAGCATATAAACATTCCGTGGGTATCCAAATCAACGTATTGCTCTACGTCGAGGGACATGAATGCATTAATATGTCTGGGGAGGAAAACAAGTCCGTTATCTGAACGGAGCGGCTCGCATTCCGCAAACTTGTCAACGTTTCTTCCGCTTGCGAATCCGAATTTTTCAAAAACAGCAAAAGGAGCATCAACAGTAAGGCAGTTAACGTTCATTTTTCCCGTTTGCTTTATTATGTGGTGAGAATAGCTTTCTTTATTGATTGTTACCGCAACCTTATTTGGAGTGTTTGTAACTTGAGTTACCGTATTAACGATAAGACCGTTATCTTTTTTTCCGTCGTTAGAAGTAACAACGTATAAACCGTAGCCAATGTTAAACAGCGCCTTCATGTCATTTTTATCTGCATTTTCACCTTGTGCAAGATAGTCCATGCAAAGCTCTTTTGATAAAGCTTCAAGCTGTTCGTCGCTTTCAGAATTAAGGGCAGAAATTATTTTAACGGTATTTTCTGCATAAGTGAGATTTTTGCATTTTTCCAACATTGTTTTCATAACTCTTGCCGCTTGAGGAGCCCACGTTCCGTTTTCAATGAAAGCAACAGTTCTATTTGAAAAATTGCGTTCTGTAAGATGGTTTATAAACTCCCTCATAAATGGGAATATTTCCGCGTTATAGGTAGTTGTGGCAAGAACTATTTTGCTGTATCTGAAAGCATCTTCCACAGCTTCTGCCATGTCGCATCTTGCTAAATCGTTAACAACAACTTTAGGACAGCCGTTGCTTTTCAGCTTTTCTGCCAGCTTTAAAACAGCCTTTTTTGTGTTTCCGTAAACGGAAGTGTAGGCAATTACTATACCCTCTTCTTCAGGCTGATAGCTTGACCACGTATTGTAGAGATTCAGATAATATCCAAGATTTTCAGAGAGCACAGGGCCGTGAAGAGGACATATAATCCCAATATCCAAGGTTGATGCCTTTTTAAGAAGATTCTGAACTTGAGCACCGTATTTTCCCACAATGCCGATGTAATATCTTCTTGCTTCGCACGCCCAATCTTCTTCCACGTCAAGCGCACCGAATTTTCCAAAACCGTCTGCAGAGAACAACACCTTGTCAGCGCTGTCATAGGTCACGAGAACTTCGGGCCAATGAACCATAGGAGCAGTTACAAAAGTAAGGGTATGTTTTCCTAAAGAAAGGGTATCACCCTCCCCTACAACGATTTTATTGTCTTCAAAATCAACTCCGAAAAAGTTTTTCATCATAACGAAAGCCTTTGCGGAAGAAACAATTGTTGCAGATGGATAAGCTTTAATAAAGCTCAAAATACTGCCTGAATGGTCAGGCTCCATGTGTTGAACAATAAGGTAATCGGGAGCTTTCCCGCCTAACGTGTTCTGGATATTATCTAACCATTCGTGAGAAAATGCTGCATCTACTGTGTCCATAATAGCTGTTTTGGAATCCACAATAGCATAGGAGTTATACGCCATTCCGTTTGGAACGATATACTGACCTTCAAAAAGGTCAATTTTATGGTCGTTAACTCCAATATACTTAATATCATTTGTAATAAACATAATTATACCTCCATTTTTTGTTATCTTACCATATTTTTCCCATTAAGTCAATAATTATAACATATCAGAATTTTTATTTTTTACTTTTTAAAGTTGGTTGACAATTATTTTTATCTGTGGTAAACTTGATACAATAAATAAACGGACAAATTAATATTACGGGAGAAAAACCATGAAGAAAAAATTTCTATGTTTGATTTTATCTCTTTTACTTTTGCTTTGTGCATGCAACGATGATGAGGCAACAAGCGGGTGCAATTCTCACGAAGACTTAAATGACGATGGAAAATGTGACCTATGCTCCGTATCCTTGTTGATAAACTTTGACCTATACGTTATAAATGACCTTCACGGAAAATTTGAAGATACTTCAGACCAGCCCGGAGTTGATGAGCTTACCACATTTTTGAAAAAATCAAAAATGTCAGATAAAAACGCATTTTTGCTTTCCAGCGGTGACATGTGGCAAGGTAGTGCGGAATCCAATCAGACAAAGGGATTGATTGTTACAGATTGGATGAATTCGTTGAATTTCGTTTCTATGACCTTGGGAAACCATGAATATGACTGGGGCGAGGAATATATTGAAAAAAATGCTGAATTAGCAAAATTCCCCTTTTTAGCCATTAACGTTTACGAGAAAGAAACCAATAAAAGAGTTGACTATGCCGATGCTTCCGTTATGGTGGAATGCGATGGAATACAAATAGGAATTATTGGTGCTATTGGAGATTGCTATTCCTCAATTTCAGGAGAGCTTACGGAAAACGTTTATTTCAAAACGGGAAACGAGCTTTCAAAATTGGTTAAAGAAGAATCTAACCGCCTACGCGGACTTGGTGCTGATTTTATTGTTTATTCTCTACACGATGGTTTCGGCTCTTCCAAAAGCTCAACAACGGGAATTTCAGACAGCCAGCTTTCTCCATATTACGATATAGAGCTTTCCAACGGATACGTTGATTTAGTTTTCGAAGGACATACACATCAGAAATACGTTATGACTGATAAATACGGAGTGTATCACTTGCAAAACGGAGGTGAAAACGATGGTATTTCCCACGTTGAAGCAGTTGTTAACTCAGTGACTTTTACTTCAAACGTAAACACCGCTGAATTTATCTCCACAAAAACCTACTCCTCACTTTCCGATGACCCCGTTGTTGACGAGTTGATGGAAAAATATAAAGAGGATATCAAAGATGCCTTTGAGGTTGTGGGAAACAATCCTCAAAAAATGTCAAGCAAGGAAATAAAACAGCTCGTTGCAAGTCTTTATTACAAAGCGGGCGCTGAACGCTGGGGCGATAAATACGATATAGTATTAGGCGGCGGATATATGTCCGTCAGAAGTCCTCACAAATTAGAAGCCGGCGAGGTTATCTATTCGGATTTACAAATGCTTCTACCCTTTGACAACAGAATTGTTCTTTGTTCCATTCAAGGAAAATATTTATCCTCAAGATTTTTCAACAATGATAGCTCCGATTATTTTATACATTATGAATCCTTCGGCTCGTCTGTGAAAAACAACATCGACCCCAATGGAACGTACTACGTTGTAACTGATACCTACAGCTCCCAATACGCCAAAAACAATTTAACCGTTGTGGAATATTACGATGAAAACGTTTTCGCAAGAGATTTGGTAGCGAAATACTTTTCTGAAAAATAAGCTTTATACAAGTTAATACAAGCTTTTTCCATATTAAAAATAACTCCCCGTGAACACGTTTCAATTTCTAACGTGCTTTTGGGGAGTTTTATTATGGTTTCTATAGAAAGAATATCTTTTTAAACTTGCCTTTTTAATTCGTTTTCTGATATCCGTCTGCTTGAAATTGTAATTATATAACCAAAGGGACCGTCGCTAACGCGACAGTCCCTTTTTACAGTGAGGGTTACTCACCTTATTTTATAGTATAATAACGTTTATTATGCTCTTCTTGCTTTTTTGAAAACTACGAGAGCTGCAAGAGAAAGAGTAGCAAGAACTACAAACATAACGATACCGGCATCACCAGGTTTACCGGGAGCTTCAGAAGCATCTTCAGAAACTACAGGAGCTTCAGAAGTTGTATCGTCGAGCTTAACGATATCATATTGTTGGCAAGTGTTTTCTTCGTTGAATGACCAGTATTGAACGTTGAAGTCAACGCCGTTTACGTCGATAACTTTATCTTCGATGCCAACGGGAGCAATTACGTATTTGCCATTTACTTCGTAGATGTGGAATGTTTGTTCTTCATCAGAAACAAATACGTTTGCAAGAGCAGCGGAGAGGTCGCCTACAGCGAGATATTTGCCGAGTGCTTTGTTTGTAATTGTGTATGCATTTGTATCATCAACTTTTACAAAGTGCCATACTTGAGCATCACTGTCATTTGCTACATCAGCAACAACGTTAGTGTCATCTTTAGCTGTGAAAGTTTTGTCAAGTGCGGGAACGTTGATGTTTGCATCAAAA
>JAZRPU010000273.1:0-1963 GCA_045649365.1 Eubacteriales bacterium
AATTCTTTTTTATCTTTCACGCTCATTCTCCAAAAAAGTTTTATATTGAAGAATATGCAAAAAAGATAATTTTAATTCGGATTATTGATTAATTATCTCTATTGGGCTTTTTGTGAAAATAACCCGCAAAAATTGTTTTGCCGCTTTTTCCTATTTTGAAGCCAAGAGTACATACACCAATAGCAAGAAATGACGTTAAAATAAAAATCAAAAGCAGTACTACATCGCTATATTCTTTTGGTACATATCCGAGAGTAAACGTTATGGAACCGAAATGCATACCTTTTAATAAAAGTATAAGAATCCACTTAAAAACATTAACAGCGCCATTCTTTATAATAAGACAAAGAGTATATGCGGCAATAATCAAAAAGGTAGGAATATATGCGAAAGAAGCACTTAAAAATGCTCTTTTTACAGTTGGTATGTTTTCACCTTTCTTTGAAATGAATTTTGAGCCCCATTCCCAATATGCATCGTATATTACAAAAAAGTACATCGCCGCTGTAAAAATGCCCGCCAAAAGCTTTGGAATCTCACCCAACCCCATATTATACGCCAAAGCATCAATGGGAAATCCAACCATTAGTCCCAGTGCAGAAATAGCTATTTGATTTATTATAAGCTTATGAATCATTCGTTGATTGTCCAAATAAAACTTAATCATAAAAACCTCCCATATTCTAAAAAAACACAAACTATACCTTAAGTTATATAATAACATACTTTTTATAAAAAAACAAGAAAAAAACAATAAATCCTTATTGAATTTTTCTCACCGATATGATATGATATTAGAAAATAAATTTACTTGTATAAGAGGTATTTATGGCATACGTTAACAAAGATGAGTCATCATTGGGAATTAATTATTTTGAATACAACGTGGAAAAGAAAGCGGATGGAAAAACAAGACTTCAAAGGCTTGGAATTGTTCTTTTAGATATTTTGCTTGCTGTTTTTCTCTTTGCCACTATAGACGGAATGTTGCTTTTAATAGCATTTTGCGGATTCGCTCTTATTTTTGCGATATTGACATTCTTTTTATACAAAAGAACTCAAATAGAGTTTGAATATGAAATTAACGGCGGAGAATTTACAATGTCCAAAATATATGGCGGACGCTCAAGAAAAACGCTGTTCTCTCAAAAAATATCAGCTTTTCATCATTTCGCCCCTTATACCGAAGAAAACTTCAAAGCGGCAACGGGAACAGAAGAATTAAAAACTTTCACCTGTGTTTCATCTCCTGATGCCATGGACCAATTTTTCGGAATTTTCACAGATGAAGACGGAAAAAAATGTGCGGTAATTTTTCAAGCCCCTAAAAAAGTTGTTTCTATTATTCGTTTTTATAATTCATCTGCTACAAGAATCAAATAACTATGGAAAATATATATTTGTCGAAAGACCTTAAAGACGCTGAAAAATCCTACTGCGGAATAAAGCTGATGGAAAAAGCGGCACAAGGAATTATTTCCCATTTAAAAAAACACTTAAACGGGGAAAAATTAACTATAGTTTGCGGAAGCGGTAATAATGGCGGTGACGGTTGGGCAATTGCCTCTCTCTTGAAAGACTATCCTTTGGAGGTAGTTTTTATATGTGACCCGAAAACTGCAGAAGGTAAATTTTACAAAGAAAAATTCAAAGGCATTTCCATTCCCGCCAATACCAATGAAGCAAAAGAAACAATTTTAAATGCAAAAATCATACTTGATTGTATTTTCGGAATTGGTCTTTCACGCTCTGCAGAAGGACTTTATAAAGATTGTATCACTTGGATAAACGAAAGTAATGCATACGTTGTTTCCGTTGACGTACCAAGCGGTCTTCCCGCTGATGGAAGTTATAATTTTCACCATGTAAATGCAGATTCAACAATATGTATAACGTCAAAAAAGCTTTCAGGGGTCATCACTCCGACAAAAGAAGCTTATGGAGAAATCTACGTTCACACAAT
>JAZRPU010000274.1:0-2507 GCA_045649365.1 Eubacteriales bacterium
CTACGATCCGACTTATCGAAACCGCAGTTCAACATAAGCTTGCTGTAGACGGACTTGTTGAAATTCTTGGCGTGGACCGTGAAGATGTGGAAGAGCATGTATCGAAGAAAAATTCCATGTATCAGGTTATCGCAAAAGAAGTATCAGAGGAGAAAGCAATAGAGTTAAGAGCATATATAGCCAAAGTCCTTGCAAGAACAAGAAGCCATGAAAATCCAAGAGGGATAGATCTTTCTTTGATAATCAATCTGACGGAAGAAACAAAACGCTATTATCCTTATGGCTCTCTTGCTGCGAATCTTATAGGTTTTGTCAGCGGCTCAAATCAGTCAACTGACCTTGTGGGTGTTTGCGGAATTGAAGCTGTTTATGAAAACGTTCTTAAAGGTGTTAACGGAAAAATAGTAAAAGCGGCAGATGGCAGGGGAAATGATATTGCGTACAAATATGAAACCTATATCGATGCAACAGATGGACAAAATATAATTCTTTCCATCGATATAACTGTTCAGGCAATTCTTGAAAAGTATCTTGAAGAAGCATATTACGATAATGCTAAACCAACGGGTGGCGTTGCAGGAATCATAATGGATGTAAATACAGGAGAGGTTCTTGCTTCTGCCAAATTTCCATCCTTTGATTTGAATAACCCTCGAAAACTTGGAGATGTTTATCAGCAAGAATATGATTACTATATTTCCCACGATGCGTTGGAAATCGATGACGAAGAAGCAAGAGAAAAGGCTATAAATAACAAGCTTGTAGAATTATATGCTTCTCAATGGAGCGATAAGGTTGTAATGGAAACTTATGAGCCCGGCTCTACGTTCAAAATATTTACTGCTGCTGTTGCCTTGGAAGAGGGTGTTGTTTCTACAAACGATACCTTTACTTGCACGTCTTCTGCTATAATCGTTGGCGGCTGGCCCATCCATTGCCATAAATCAGGAGGTCATGGTCCTCAAACTTTTGGTCAGACTCTTCAAAACTCATGCAACCCTGCATTCGTTGAATGGGGATTTAATATAGGTAAAACCAAATTTATTGAATACTATGAATCCTTTGGATATACAGATAAATCAGGAACGGATATGTATGCTGAATCCAATACGGTTTATTTTAAAACAACGGGTCAGCAATTTGAACAAACAGAGCTTGCCACGTATTCTTTTGGTCAGACCTTCAGAACTACAATGGTACAGCAAATAAGAGGTGTTTCTACCGTTGCTAACGGTGGCACACTTGTGACTCCTCATGCGTGTATTGGAACTTGTGACACAAAAGGAAATATACTTGAAAAATATGAATACGAATCAACGTTGCAGGTTATTTCAAAGAATACCTCTCAAACAATACTTTCTATTCTTGAAGAGGGGTCAACAATGGGAACAACCAAAAATGCAACTGTTGCTGGATATTCCATTGCCGCTAAAACGGGAACTTCCCAAAAAAGAGACCAATCAGATGAAAACATCTATATTGGTTCATGTGTTGCTTTTGCTCCTGCTGAAAAACCGCAAATTGCAATTTTGATTGCAATTGATGAACCCAAATCCGTGGATTCTAATGGAAATCTCGTTTTCTACGGCGGTGTTATTGCAGCGCCTGTAGTTTCAAAAGTTCTTACAGAAGTTCTTCCATATATGGAAGTTCCAAAGAGCGATGAAGAAGCACCTGAAAACATTAAAATAGAAAACTATACAGATTTATCTGTAGTATCTGCTAAAGAAAAAATAGAAAAATCAGGCTTGACGTGTAAGGTGGTTGGAACAGGAAAACAAGTTGTTTCGCAAGTTCCTGAAGCCGGCGAAAAGGTTATTTCCGGCAGCATGGTTATAGTTTATACCGAGGAGATGGAAACTGAATACGTAACAGTTCCAAATCTTGTTGGGAAAAGATATGATTCGGTTCAAAAAACACTTGCTGAAAAAGGACTCAATTTGAAATATGCAGGCGCATATACAGGCGCAGGTATTCCTAAAGCTGTTTCTCAGTCAATCGCTGAAGGAACAAAAGTGGAAAAAGGAACTGTTATTGAAGTTGAATTTTTCTATGACGGAATAGTTGGGTAGGTATAAGATAATTAACATTGAAACGAGATAATTGAAATGATATATAATTCCAAATGCTTTGCTTCCTTTGTGGAAGGAAAATGCAGTAATGACTTTGATGCAGAAAAAAATATAACTCGTGTTATTTCAGATAGCCGAATGATAAGCGGAGAAGGAAATTTGTTTGTCGCTTTGAAAGGTGATAGATTCGACGGTCATGAGTTTGTAAAGGAAATAACCAAAGATGGAAAAAACTTTGCATTGATTGAAGACGAACGATACCTTTCCAAAAACACTATTTTTGTCCCTGATGTCAGACGCGCTTTGTATTCTTTAGCGCTAAAACACAGATCAGAGGTTCTTGGAAAAAAGAAATGTGTTGCTGTAACGGGAAGCGTTGGAAAAACGTCCACGAAAGAATATGTGAATGCTGAATTTTCATCAAAATATAAGGTT
>JAZRPU010000275.1:0-2364 GCA_045649365.1 Eubacteriales bacterium
GGTCATTGTTTTTATATCCGCTTGGATACCTGCACCTCCGCTTGAATCACTTCCCGCTATGGATAATGCTGTTTTCATTTTTCTTTAGCTCCTTTGCGATTTTTAAAAGCGTTTTGGCTTCATCTTGCGGATTCTCTGACTTCATAATAGCTGATACTACACATATTCCCGAAATATTTATTCCTTTAAGTATGAAAACGTTGTTTTGATTTAAACCGCCAATTGCATTAACGGGAATTTGAACGGTATTGCATATATCATTTAACGTTTCTTTAGACGTAATAACTGTTTTCACCTTTGTTGTAGTAGGGTAGATAGCTCCGACTCCAAGATAGTCTGCTCCATTGTTATATGCTTCAATTGCACAAGGTACTGTTTTTGCAGTAGCTCCAATAATAATATCATTACCGAGTATTCTCCTTGCAGTATCAATGGGCATATCTTCTTTTCCTAAATGTACTCCTTCTGCTTTTATAGCTAATGCAACGTCAACACGGTCATCAATAATCAACGGTACGTTGTATTTCTTTGTAAGAATATGTACTTTTTCAGCAATAGAAATATATTCAGCGGTTGTTTTATTCTTTTCCCGAAGCTGAAGAAGAGTCACACCTCCTTTTAATGCTTCTTCAACGCGGAAAAGAAATTCATTTTCTTCAAGCCCTGTTGAATCTGTAATAAAATATAGAGTTGTATCAAAGTTTTTCATATTATCTCCTTACATATATAGATAATCATTGAGAACGGGCTGAAGACCTTCTTTTTCAATGTCTTTATACATTTTGTCAAGGCTTCTGTTATCGTCTATTTCAAACTGTTCGTCGCCTTGAAATTCATCATTGTTTTTACCGTTGTATTTGGAATCATGGTCGCCAATACCTGTTGAAACACCTGCAGACACTTTAGTAGCGGCAATTTTTACAATGCCATTGCGAAATTCTGCACTTTCACGGGAAGAAACGGTAATTCCAACAAAGGGAAGAAAAATACGATAAGCGCAAATAATTTGACAAAGCTGTTTTTCGTGAACGTCAAGAGGATTTATTTTTTCGTTATTTATTATCGGTCGAAGTCTTGGACAAGAAAGGGACATTTCAGCGTGTGGATATTTTCTCTGTAAGTAATAAACGTGCATCGCGCAGGCAAATGCATCCTTTCGGAAATCTGAAAGTCCAAGAAGTGCTGAAAATGCCACACCTCTCATTCCACCTCGTAAAGCTCTTTCCTGTGAATCAAAACGATATGGCCAAACACGTTTGTGTCCGAGTAGATGAAGTTGTTCGTATTTTTCTGTATCATAGGTTTCCTGAAAAACAGTCACGTAGTCTGCACCACATTCGTGAAGATATTTATATTCATCGGTATTCACGGGATAAATTTCAAGACCGACCATGCGGAAGTATTTTCTGCCGAGCTTGCAAGCCTCTCCAATATATTCTAAACTGCTGTGCAATCTACTTTCACCTGTTAAAATTAGAATTTCTTCCATACCGCTGTCGGCAATTACTTTCATTTCTTTTTCAATTTTTTCTATAGAAAGTTTCATTCGGTGGATATTGTTATAACAATTAAAGCCACAATATACACAATAATTCTCACAGTAGTTTGCAATATATAACGGTGTGAAAAGATAGACGGTATTTCCGAAATGCTTACTTGTTTCTAATTTAGCTCTCTCTGCCATTTGCTCAAGAAAAGGCTCTGCGGCAGGAGATAGAAGTGCTTTAAAATCTTCAATAGAACAGTTTGTGCTTTCAAGAGCACGGATAACGTCTTTTGCTGTATATTGAGAATAATCGTAATCATTCATCTGTTTCATCACTTCGGAACAAATATTCGACTGGATAATCTCCATCCCTTTAAGATATTCCATGTGATTTTTACGGCTTGAGGGATCGTTTTCAATGCGGTGCTTTTTTGCAAGTACATCGGGGGAGAGATGTTTTGAATCTACAAAAAATTGATTTTCCATAACGTTCACCTTAATCACGAAGAAACCCTGTTAACGGATCTGAAGCAGATGCACCTCTCGATAAAACTCTGCCAAGTCCTGAAAGATATGCTTTGCGACCTGCTTCTATTGCATCCTTGAAAGCTGATGCCATCATTGGCAGATTACCCGCGGTTGCAAGTGCGGTATTTGCCATAATGGCGGCGGCTCCCATTTCCATCGCTTCACATGCTTGGGAAGGTCTGCCGATTCCTGCATCTATGATAATAGGAAGGTCGATTTCATCAATTAGTATCTGTATAAATTCTTTTGTTGAAAGCCCTTTGTTTGAGCCGATAGGAGAAGCCAAAGGCATAACGCTGGATGCGCCTGCGTTTACAAGGTCACGAGCAATATTAAGGTCGGGATACATA
>JAZRPU010000276.1:0-4431 GCA_045649365.1 Eubacteriales bacterium
ATGCTATATACACCTTCCACGACTGTCAAAGCAGAGGGAGAAACGGTAATTGGAGGAAGAATTTTGAAGGATGAGCAACTGTATTTTCTGTAATATACAGTTTTATTTTCTTTCATAGGAGTGATTACTTCTGAAAGAAATCTTTCCCTGTCAAGATTTCCTCCTACTTCCGCAAGACGCTCTTTTGTCCTTTGGTGCTTTTGAAGGAAAAAATCGTCAGTATGAAAAACGTTACAATTATATACTTCTTCCAACATAGAAGACAAAGTGGATTTTCCGCTGGCGCTCGACCCTTCAATAGAAAGAATTGTTCTCCCGCGGAAAAGCTTCTCATCAATTTTGCTGAATAAAGGTAAAAATGGAACAAATCTATCAGAAATTACTCTGTATGCGGGTGAGTACTCTTTTTTATATCTTTCAGAATGATGGATGGGGGAATATCCATTTTCTTTCCAAAGATGCAGTTTTTCAAAAAATTCTTCTTTTGAAAAATTGAAACAATCCTTTTGAACAAGGTCAATTGAAATATCAAGCCTTTTTTCAAATTCGGGAATATTTTTATAGCTTTCCTTTGAGGAAAGATAAAAAAGTTTTCCTAATGTTTCCGCGCTTAATCCTTCTTTTAAGTAGTTTAAGTTTATTCTTGAAAAGCCACCGTCAAGCTTTTCTATTAAAGGGGAGGAGTTTTCTTTCATTTCTTCTGCTTCTTTTTTTATATAACTGATAGATGCTTCCAATGAAGAAACCATGTGCTCACAGCCAAAACTGCTTTGATATATAAATTTGAAAATATCTTCAGGAGAAAGCAGAGGATATGAATTATAATATTCCAATAAAATCTCTTTTGTGTTCATGAGAATTCCTACGTTCATTTTTCATTGATTACGTTCAATTTTTCAACTATCATAATAATTATTGGTATCAGTATTATTTGAATAGCAATTCCTGGTAAAGCGTTTGTAAAAGCTCCTGCTAAAAATGCAGAAAAACCAAAGCTGCTATTGCTTATGTTGAGAGATATCAGCATAGTAATTCCCCAAACTACTCTTCCCGCAACCATAGAAATAATCAAAGAAACATAAATGTATATTTTTTTCTTTGGAAGAAGTTTATATGTAATACCTGAAATTGCGCCGTAAGCCGCAAGCTCAAATGCCATGCAGAGTGCTGTTGGGAACATTGGAGGCATTCCTGCTACAATTGAACGGAAAATGGGGGAGGCAAAACCAACTATAAGTCCCCATTGCCACCCGCAAATAAAGCCGCAAAGCAAAACGGGAATATGCATCGGGCAAAGCATTGACCCGATTTCAGGAATTTGTCCCGTGATAAACGGCATAATATATGATAAAGCTAAAAATAAAGCAGATAATACCATTTTCAAAATATTATTTCTGTTTTTCATTTCAAAATCCTTTAACTTCGTTGATGCTTTATTATATCAGTAAAACTTTGTTTGTTCAAGTGATTTAATAAAATTAATTTAAAAAATTATATCTTATTTTTTCAGTTGACAAATGACTTGTCATAATATATAATTTTTTGAGGTGACTAACTATGAAAGGTAAAATCAAAATTACCAAGGGCAAAAAACTTTTTATATGTGTTTTTTTACTTTTGCTTATGGTAATATATATCTGGTATGAAAACAATACGATAAAAGTAACTGAAATATCTGTTCATAGCGTTGATTTGCCGTCGTCCTTTGACGGATTTAAAATAGCGCATATTTCGGATTTTCATGATGTGGAATTTGGCGATGAAAACGAAAAGCTTCTTGAAAAGCTTGAAGAAATAGACCCTGATATTATTGCATTAACAGGAGATATGATAGACCGAAACCGAGTGAATATAGAGTTAACTATTGAATTTGTGAAAAAAGCTGTTTTAGTAGCTCCGTGTTATTACGTTAACGGAAACCATGAAGCGAGCATGCCAAAAGAAGATTATGAACGCCTTGAAACGTCACTTTTGGAGCTTGGTGTTAACGTTTTGAGGAATCAATCTTCTGTTATTGAAAAAAACGGAGAATACGTTTCGGTTTTAGGTATTGATGACTTGGATTTTTCGTTGAAAACGAATATTAGTCCCACATCACACATGAGTGCTGAAAACATTAAAAGCTTATCTGATTCTGATGGATATAAAATACTGCTTTCTCATCGTCCCGAATATTTTGACAATTACGTTAAAGGAGAAATGAACCTCGTTTTATCGGGTCATGCTCAT
Source organism: Eubacteriales bacterium (assembly GCA_045649365.1). GTDB lineage: Bacteria > Bacillota > Clostridia > Oscillospirales > CAG-382 > SIG653. The sequence goes on from JAZRPU010000276.1 coordinate 2,230, forward strand.
GGCGGGCAATTCAGAATCCCTTTTGTGGGAGGAGTGGTGGCACCGGGGCAGGGCTTCTTTCCGGAATATGATAGCGGGCTTTATTCCGAAGGGAAAACAAATATGATTGTAAGCCGAGGACTTGGAAATAGTGTAGTTCCAATCAGAATCAACAACAGACCTGAAATTGTAACAATCGTGCTTGAGAAAAAATAATAGTATTTTTAAAAAAGCGTATGTCGTTTTGAGAATAAGAAAGAATAAATATAAAGTGAAAAGCTGTATCAAACGTTGAGTTAATCTCCTCATTGATACAGCTTTATAAATTATACTTTAAATATCATTTGTTTCGTTTTCAAAATAGTTTTGTTCCCCAACAATGGCAACAAGCTCTTCTCGTGTTGAAGCCTCGTCAAAGGTGGAATATCTTATATGTAAAACGTCATTAGCTCTGATAGCTTTTCCGCCATGCTCATCAATTTCAGCATTTGAGGATTCTGTGTGTTTTATCGAAAGGACAAATAAGTTTGCAGGCCAGAAAATATCTCTGATTTGCTTTCCAACAGCAAAGGATTCTTCTTGAACTGTAACGTGCGTGTCAATAACCTTGGGAAGTTTATCCTTGTTTTGTTCTTCAACTTTGTTTTCAAGAACTCTATCGTTTATAGACTTTGCATCAAAGATTTCTGTTATTATAAAAGCACTTACAGAAACAATTATAGTGTATAAAATGTTTTCAGAACTTGATAAAGCTTCAACTGAAAATGCAATAGCAGTAAGAGGCATTTTCATCATTCCGGAAATACAGGCGGTAATCCCCAAAACGAGAATGATTACATAATATTCTTCGCTGATTCCGAGAAGCTTTTCCATGCATTGAGCAATAAATGCAGCAAGCACAGCACCAATAGCGAGAATTGGAATGAAAACTCCACCCGTTATTCTGTTTGTGTTAGCACCAAGAGTTAAAGTGGAGCGTATGATTAAAATTGAAAAAAGGAATAAAAGTGGTAAGCGTTCGTGAAAGAGAGAAAGAATAAGCTCGTGTCCCGTGGAAACGTAGTCAAATGAACAAACTCCGAGCAAAAACGTGATGCAGAAGATAGAAAACATTTTTATGCTATGGGGAACCTTTTTCAGCTTTTTGTTGAAAAAAGAATTGATAACGTTATAGTAGTTAAGAAACAAAACCGCAAATATACCCATAATCAAACCGATAAGTAGGGGAATCCAGCAATCTTTAACTGTCAACACGGGGAGAGATATTTCAGGAAAAAGCCTTGTTCCTACATGAAGTATGGGGGAGAGAAATTCCGTTGTTATGCAAGAAAACATAACAGAAGTAGCAGATACTATTAAAATCATGGGAGATATTCTTTGGTGAGCTTCTTCAATAGCAAAAAGGATTCCCGAAATAGGAGCTCCTGTTGCAACGGAAAAGCCTGAACATGCCCCTCCCGTCATTGAATACCGTTCCCAAGCTTTATGCTTTTTGGAAAAAATATCAATACTTCCCATACCGGCGGCTGTTCCCATTTGAACAGAAGGCCCTTCCGTTCCCAAAGGAATCCCTATAAAAAATGAAACAAGAGAGAGTATATAAACGCCGAAAAGGTTAGATATCCATTTTAATTTTATAAGCCCTCTTAAAAAACCGATTGATGTGGGAATACCGCCTCCGCTGAGGTTGGGGCTTTTTTTGTATATTTTTGAAAAAATAAAAGCAGTTGCTAACAGAAAAATAATTGCCAATGGTACAAAGTAGATTTTTTCTCTGAAAAATTCATAACCTTGTTCAGAAAAGCTTATAACGTGGTTGGCACACACTTTATATAATAAAACAATTATTGACGTTAAAATTCCTGTTACAGAACCAAAAAGCACAGCAGGGATTAGAAGGTTTATCAAATATCCAAAATGCTTTTGTTTTTTACTTTTGTTGCTCATGGTATACCTCTGAATATTATTGTCAAACGGGTGTATTATACACCCAAACGTTGAATAAATCAATAAAACAAAATGACATTTTTAATAACATTTTTTCTTTTGATAATTTGGCGGTTTATTTGTTTTTTGAAATTCACTCAATTGCAAAGTAAAACGCACGGGTGATGGATAAAAAGCAAATTCAAGTCACTTGAAATAAACCCTTATCGCTACCATCGCAATTTGCTTTACAATTGGTTGTATAATTAATTTATCTTTCGGGGAGAAAGTCAATTT
>JAZRPU010000277.1:0-5459 GCA_045649365.1 Eubacteriales bacterium
TAAAGCTTGAATGCAGAGGTGAGTGCTCTTGAAAGCTGTCTTGGCACCATTGACATCCAGCGAAGCGGACCATAAACAAGGGCAACGTATGAGGAAAGCTCTGATATCTGACCTATAGTCATTTCTCCCGACAAAACTTTATATCCAACGAAGATGAGAACAACGTATTCTCCCGCTGACATGAAATAATTAATAACGGGGAAAATCGTATTCCACATTTTTTCGTTTTGCTCTTCTATTCGGGCTTGCTTTGTGGAAGCATTGCAATATCTTTTTTCTTCCGTTTTTTCCATTCCAAACGCTTTAACAATTCGGATTCCTTGGAAAATGTCATGAAGAACGTTACTTGATTCTGTTGAAGCTTGCCATTGACGATGGTATATTCTTCTGATATACGTTCTGCTGAAGTAAAAAGCGAGAATGATAAGCGGAACGGGAATGAGTATCAGAATTGCCATAAGTGGATTGATTATAAATAAAACGGGAATTATTGTAATGAAAACCAACCCTTGTTGCATTATTTGAGGAACGATATCCATAATGCATTGCTTGACCACGTTGGCATCGTTTGATAACCTTGATATATATTCTCCCGCATTTCTGCTTGCAATATTCTCCATGGATAACTTTTGTATCTTTTGGAAAATTGTGTTTTTTAAGCTGACAGAAATGTTCTTTCCTATCTTTGCCATGAGGATAGAACGAGAAATTTGAACAATAACTATTGTAAAAGCGGTAAGCGCCATAACAGCAACCCAAAGCAAATACGTTTTTTGATTCGCATTGCTTGCATTTAAATAGTCATCTACCATTATCCTGTTTATTTTAGGGGCTATCAACTGAAGCAAGCTTATTAAAAAGAAGAGAAGAACAGCGGCTAAAAGCTTGAATTTGTGGGGATTTACAAATTTCCACATCCATTTGAACAAAGGCTTCTTTTCAGCACAATGCGGACAAATTCCTTCTCTTGGCGGAATACGTCTTCCGCATTTAGGACATTTCCCCCCAACAGCCTTGGGCGGTTTTCCGTCTTTTTTATCGGGTGGCGGAGCACCATGAGGCATAGGAGGGCGTCCACCACGGCCTTTTCCTTTTTCAGAACCTCCAGCGCCTTTGCTGAAAATACCATCTACTTTGATTCCTTCGGCGGAAAAAGCGTCTGTAAGACGTTTTATATCTTCTGCGAGAGAAAATCCTGAACGAAAAAGCTCCGTTTCTGTTCCGCCTATTATCGCTTCAACAGCGTTGGAACTATAGTATTCTCTTATGTATATTTGTTCTATCTTTGATAATTCATAAATGGCAGGGGAGGCTTCTCCCTCTTTTAAAACGTATAGCTGATGCTCCCAAAGGGTAACTGCACCCTTGCATATAGCTCCGTTTTCATCTATGTTGAAATTGAACATAGGAGCTTCTTTTTTGAAGCCTTTTATCAAAGAAGAAAGAGAGATGTTTACCGTTTTATAAACGTCATTATCTTTTTTCTTTCGGAACGCCATTTTTCACCTCACCTTTCTACAAATAAAGCTCAATTTTTTTGTAGCTTGCGGGGTCGAGGTCGAAAACGTTTTTAATAACGTATCTGCTGTCATTGGAATCGAGAATGACTACAAGCTCTTCTCCCAATTTAATGATGCTCTTATAAGTATCTTTCACGGTGAATTCAGCATCACCTCTGTCTGTTTGAACTTTCCAGAAAGAAAAACCGAATTGTTCTTTTACAGAAACTATTTTTAAGATGCTTGGCATGAAATATCTTCTGTCCAGAGCCTTTTGAAGCAAAGAAACTGTGTCCTTGCCGAAATCTTCTAAATTTTTAATCATTCCATATTCATACCCCGATGCATCAATAACCGAAATATATTGATTGGGATTGTTAAACGGAAACGCTCTTTGAAGAAAAACTCTTCCTAAATCTTGCCATTCGGGTTTCAAGTCTGCTTCTTCTTCCAGATCATATTCTGATTTTGGAGGAATAAAAGCTTTTAATGCAAGAAATCCGTCTTTATCATAAAATTTTGCATTTTCTTCTGTTAAATATGTAATTCCTGAAATTCCCATAACGTTATTCTCCAATTCCGATCGTTCTGAAAGCCTCTGCTTGAAGAGTGAAAAGCCTATGATAAACGCCCTTGTCTTCTAAAAGTTTAGCGGGTTTTCCTTGCTCTGCTATTTTTCCGTCTTCAATAACAATAATTTTATCCGCGTTTTTCAGCGTGGAAAGTCGGTGAGCAATAATTATTGTTGTTCGACCTTTTGTAACTTCATCAAGGGCGGTCTGTATTTGATGCTCTGTTTGAGTATCCATTGCCGCAGTTGCTTCATCGAGAATAAGTATTTGCGGGTTTGTCAGAATTGCTCTTGCGATGGATATTCTTTGGCGTTCGCCTCCCGATAAATCCTTGTGCCCGAATCCCACCATCGTTTCGTATCCGTCGGGATAAGCCATAATGAATTTATGGGCGTAAGCAGCCTTGGCGGCATTTATTACTTCTTCATCGGTGGCGTCGGGCTTGGCATATCTTATGTTTTCAAGAATTGTTCCTCGGAAAAGATAAGTTTCTTGAGAAACTATAGATATAGCTTTGTGCAAGTCTTTGGCGGAAATTCTTTTGGTATCTGTTCCGTCAACGGTGATCGTTCCCGAGTCGGGATCGTAAAGACGTATTAAAAGATTGGCTATGGTGCTTTTTCCTGCTCCTGTTTTTCCAACTATGCCCACAGTTTCCCCTGGCATAATTTCAAAAGAGATATTTTTCAAGATATCTCTTCCTTTAGAATAGGAGAAGCAAACATTATCGAATCGGACTTCTCCTTTTACTTCTTCGAGAGGGATTGGGTCTGTTGCGGCGGGAACGTCTGAAACGCTGTCTTGAATCTCAAAAAGACGACTCAAAGCGCTAAGAGAGTTAGACCACCAGTTAGAAACGTTTGAAATGCTTTGAACGGGTGAAAAAGCCATTTCTATATAAGCTATAAAGGCGAGAAAATCACCGTAGTTCATTTCACCTTTCATAACTTTTAATCCGCCCAATGCCCAAACTATATAAATCCCAAATCTTAATACGAAACCGAGAATAGGATATATTTTACTGCTTTTGATGCTTACTTCTGCTCCGCAATTTTCAGCTTCTTCACAGAGGTACTCAAAGCGTTTTTCTTCATTTCCTTCTTTGGAAAATGCTTTCACAACTCTCATGCCCGTTATAATGTCGCTTACAAAGGATGAGTAGGAAATAGCTTTGTTAAAATGTCTTATGTGAAGCTTTTGGAATACTCTTAAAAGATATCGGTATGTAAAGAAAAACACGGGAATAGTTATAAATGAATAGAGTGCGAGCAATGGATTTATGCAAAAAAGAATTATTAAAACGGAAATAAGCTGTAATCCGTTTGTGAAAAGATAAGGGAATCCATCACATAAAAAATTGTATATAGAATCAGCGTCACGATTAATCTGTGTCATCAGACCGCCTGTTTGTCTGCCTGTGAAAAAGCTTAAGCTTAAGCTGTTGATGGAACGAAAAATTGTCATTTTAAGACTTAAAATAACACGAGCCGAAACCTTGGCGGTGACTATTCCGTTAATCATAGAAGCAAACATGGAAATGAGTCTTATGCCTGCAATTACTCCAACAATTCCCCATATCATGCCATAATACTTACCGCTTTGATTCAGAACTTCATCATAGAAAACCTTCGTGCTTGCATAGGGGGCAATGAGTCCTAAAGAGGTTGTTATTATAACTGTGAGAAAAATCAGAAGAATATATGGAATGAAATCTACAAAAAAGACGGACAAACGCTTTAACAAACCTATTCGGTCAACACATTCGGGACAAAATTTTCTTCCCTTGTCTGCATATCGTCTTCCGCATTTGGGACAATAGTCATCTGTTGAAGTGAAAGCCTTTAGCTTTTCTCTATTCAGCTTAAAGCTTTCATCTCTTGTAGCGATCAACTCCTTGAGATCATAGGCATCATCCTTTGCGGAAAAAGATGCATTGAAAATGAGGGTTTCACCATTTTTTGTAGTTGCTGAAACGGTAACTGTAGATATTTCTTCTATACAAACTATTTCTTTTATATCTTCAGATGGAATGCTTCTGAATCTTTCACATTCAAAAACAGAAATGGGAGCGTTATCTCCTCTTTTTACTGATGAATGACCTTCGGCTATAACAAGGAGCTCGTCTGTTAAGACTATCCACGTATCCTTCTTTAACAAATCTTCGCTGTAGTCAGCAAGAAGAGCAGCTCCATTTTTTAAATCGACGTTTTTTGATAGCAAAAAATCCGCAACGTCAGCGGGTATTCTGGATGCTTTTTTCATTTAAAAATTCCTCGTTGAAATACGTGAAGAAAAAATGTTTTCATCTGCTTTGTGATAAGCGGGGAAAAACTTTCCATTTTCTGCTTTCTGAATGAAAGCGTGTTTTTTTATGGCGTTAAAAAATCAATTTTACACGGTGTTGTAAAATTCACTTTTGGGGTAAGGAGAACCCCCAATTTTTCAAAAAAGCAATTTTTGAAAAATGACTAACAGTCGGAAAATGGATTTACACGAATGTGAGAGTATGTTTTCCCTTGCTTGCTATATATTATTTTTGTTTTTTTAGGCAAACAAAATAAATACCAATGCGGGAAACCGCATTAAACAGTTTCCACTATTTATGAAGTCCGAACCATTCAGACAGTTTATCACATATATAAAAAATTGCGAAAGCAACAAAAGGAAGAAGAATCCACATTAAAGCGTTTTTTCCGTTCTCGGTCATTGTGAATCGTACATCATTCTGTATTTCTTTATAGGTTTGATACGCAAGATACACACCGTATGGAAAAGCCACTGAAGAAATTACAGCTATGAGCTTTGAAACAATAGAAAGAAGCTTAAACACTATTTCTAATGGAGAAAAGAACATACAAGCAAAAAAAGATTTTATCCCGTTTATTCTTTTATATTTTTTTTCGTATTTTCTTTCATATTCCTCAACTGCCCTTGAATATTCTTCTTCGCTAACTTCATACATTTCTATGTAGTCATATTCAGTTATTTTGTTTTTCTTCTTCATCGTTGAACCTCACATAATAAAGAAAGTAAGTATTACTAAAAATATTCTATAAGAATCATTGATATTATTTCGCACTTCTTCTTTGTTAATTATGACTATATAAAACCAATATGAATTATATACCAAAACTAATAGAAAATCAATAGAATACAGAAATAAAAATATTAAAAAAACGAAAAAAATATAAAAAAGTATCTTGACAAACATATTTCTGTGTGATATAATAGCTTGCGGTTTGAGAGAACTGACAAAATTGAATACTTTGGAGGAGTCGCCTAGCCTGGTCGAGGGCGCACGATTGGAAATCGTGTAACCGTCAAAAGCGGTTCGAGGGTTCGAATCCCTCCTTCTCCGCCAAAGATAAAACCCTGCAGTTTCAATGAC
>JAZRPU010000278.1:0-3423 GCA_045649365.1 Eubacteriales bacterium
TTTGCAAGAGCAGAGGAAAGTTCGCCTTGGATAGCGAGATATCTGCCGAGTGCTTTGTTTGTGATTGTGTATGCATTTGCAGAGTTAACCTTTGCAAAATGCCATGCTTGAGCATCGCTTCCATTTGCTGCAGATGCAACAACGTTAGTGTCATCTTTAGCTGTGAAAGTTTTGTCAAGTGCAGGAATGTTGATGTTTGCATAGAAATCGTCACCGAGATCTACAGGTGTTTTTTCGGGAGCTACAGGTTCTTCAGATACTACAGGAGCTTCAGAAGAAACTACAGGAGCTTCAGAGGAAGCTACAGGAGCTTCAGAGGATACTACGGGAGCAGATGCTGCCTTATAGGTTACAGATGCATTTGCACCTGGAACGCTAATGTAATCGCCTCTTGTTGTTCCCTTAAGAGTTTCAACACCAAAGGTGATTGCTGTGTTAGCAGAAACACCATCGAGGATACGGAACTGAACTGTAACAACGAGGTCGCCATCGTTGATAAGTCCTTTGTATGTTTCACCTTCTTTTGCTCCTTGATATTGAAGGAGGTCGATGAAACGAAGGTGATAGTATTTGTTTTCAGGTTCGTATGTAGAAATTTGTTCATAGCGACGCATAGGAATTTCCATTCCGCCTGCTACTAACGTGAACATAGGAACTTTAGTCATGAATACATCCATAGGAGCTTCAGACTCTTGAACTACACCTTCAACAAGTGTGGGATCAAAGGTAAGATAGAATTCAACAGCGTCGAGTTCAGCCTTAACGTCTTTGATGGAAAGAACTACGTCGATAATAGAGCTATCTTCAGCGTTTGCGGTAGCTGTCATATCGAACGCAAGGTATGCTTTGGAAGCGTCTACAGAAACTGTAGGAGCTTCAGAAGCTGCGGGAGCAGATGCTTCTACTACTTCGATTTCGTAAATAGCAGAGCAATACTTGGGGTTCTTGATAGAGAGAACAACGGATGAAGCTGTTGTTGCTGCAAAGGAAATTGTAGCAACGGGAACTGCCTCATTAGTTCTGTCTACAGAAACAGATGTGATAGCAACGGATGAGCCATTTGCAGAGAGTGCATAGTATGCTGCATCATCTGAAATGTCCCAGCTTGTGCCAGCAAAGGCACCATAAACAACGATCTTATTGATTGTTGTTGATGAACCGAATGCCAATGTGTAATCTGTCCACTTGTTAGTGCCTTGAGTGGTAACTGTTGCGCCAGTGTTGTATCCACCCGCTTTAACACCATCTGTGAGGACAGACGCAGCTGCGCTGTCTGAACGGATTGTTGATCCATCGGTTGCAGCGGGAGCTACTGTGATTGAGAGAGAAGCTGCAGATGCTGTGTAGGAGATGCAAGAAGTAACAAACATCATTACAACAAGAGCAAAAGCAATAACTCTCTTGGTCATGGTTTTTTTCATGATTTGCGTCCTTTCTGTTTTTTTTACAAATTCACAAGGACACTTATACTACTGCGCCCCAACGCTGAACGGGGCAACACACAGTTTTTACCGTTGCAACGATGATATCGCAAAAACTGCGGTTTCTTCGAGCAAAGAATTATCCTCATAAATTTGCATTGTCATTCTAACACAAAATAAACACCTTTGTCAATAGGTTTTTTTAGAAATTACAGCAATTTGACCAAAAAATTCACTTTTCAACATTGATTTTATATTCAACAATAAAACTCGTAACAAGTTTTTAAAAAAATTTTTTGAATATTTTCTATCCGACAGGCAAAAATATTAACGCCGACAAAAAATACCTACTTGAATAAAAATCAGGAGCGTTTATTATGAATACAATAAATCAAATAAAACGAGGAGATATTTATTATGCAGATTTAAGCCCCGTTGTAGGCTCTGAACAAGGGGGAATAAGACCCGTTCTCATTGTGCAAAACGATGTAGGAAACAAATACAGCCCAACGGTAATAGCGGCGGCTATAACAAGTCAAGTGGGGAAATCAAGACTTCCCACTCATATTGAAATACATTCATCGGGAGGCCTTTCTAAAGATTCCGTTGTTCTTCTTGAGCAAGTGCGGACTCTTGACAAACGCCGTTTAAAAGAAAAAGCGGGGCATCTTGACGATTTCTCCATGGGAAGAGTCAACAATGCCCTCGCTGTAAGCTTCGGTCTTTCGGGAGAATCGGAAAGCACAACAACCGCGTGAACCTTCCCGTTTCTGCACAAAACCTTCATTATTTATTATATATAATATATCAAAATCTTTTTATCTGTTTTATGGCGTATCCCGCTTCATATTCGCAAACCTTTCCCAAAGCAAAAAAACCATCTTTTCCAAATATTCTGAAAACGTCTTCAAGGGAGGCGTTTTTTGCTTCTTCCACGTCGTGAAGCTTTTTCAGATAGATTTCGCATCCGTTAGAAAAAAGTCTTTCATAAAAAGGGGGAAAGGTCAAAGAAGGATATTTTTCAAAAACCTTTTCAACAGCGGTTACGGATTTTTCGGGAAGAACACCCATTTTCAGTTCTTCCACCGTAACAGCGTTTTCAGAGGAAAACATAGGCTTATAAACCCATTCTCCATTCTCCCCACACCGCTCTACCTCGCCTACAGATTCTCTGCAAAGGGCTGTCATAACCGCACCGCATCCCAAGGCTATTCCTATATCTTCAACAAGTGTTCGGATATAAGTTCCGCGAGAGCATAAAACTCGGAGAAAAATTTCGTTGTTTTCCATCCATGCGGAAAGAGAATAAACGGTTATTTTTCTGCCCTTTCTTTCCACCTCAACGCCTGCACGGGCAAGGTCGTAAAGCTTTTTACCATCAACCTTCAAGGCGGAATACATGGGAGGGACTTGAATAATTTCACCGATAAAGCGGGGAAGCGCACGTTCCACTTCAGAAAAATCGGGAAGCTTGCCCTCGAACTGTTTTATCACTTTTCCAGTTATATCTCCCGTATCCGTCACGATCCCCAGCTTCATTTTTGCAACGTAGCATTTATCGTGGTCGGTGAGATATTCAGAGGCTTTCACAGCGCGGCACGTCATAACGGGTAAAACGCCCGTTGCAAGAGGGTCAAGCGTTCCGCAATGGCCCGCCGTTTTCACCCCCAGCGCACGCTTTACCGCGGTCACCACCGCTTGTGAGGTTACCCCCTCACCCTTGAAAACGTTGATTATTACGTTTTGAGTATTATCCATAGGCAAAACCCTTTAGCTTAATGCGGAATGTCTTTTAATGCGGAATGCGGAATGCGGAATGCGGAATGCGGAATAAATGAAGCTTTTCTCGCTCCGCTCAAAAAGCAATTTTTAATATAATAATATATTATTTAATTAATATATTATTTAATTATTATATTCCAAAAACAGATTTACTCTATCCAATGTGGAAAAGTATATCCTTTAATGTGTCAATAGTTCCGAATTACGCATTCCGCATTCC
>JAZRPU010000279.1:0-5667 GCA_045649365.1 Eubacteriales bacterium
ATATTATTTTTTTATTTTTTGCAACAGTAATTATTTAGAAAGCTTCGCAAGTAATTCTGCTTTCATATCTTCATAGCCAGGTTTACCTAACAAAGCAAACATGTTTTTCTTGTAGCTTTCAACACCAGGCTGATTGAATGGATTTACGTCGAGCATATATCCCGATACCGCACAAGCGATGCAGAAGAAATAAATAAGCTCACCCAACGTTTTTTCATTACGTTTTGTGTATTCAATAATAAGGTTAGGTGCTCCTCCGTCTGTATGAGCAAGCATTGTTCCCAAATATGCCTTTTCATTTACATCATGAAGAGTTTCACCCGCAATATAGTTCAAGCCATCAAAATCCGCCTCATTAAAAGGAACTTTAACTTCGCAATTAGATTCGCATTGTTTGAGAACTGTTTCAAAAAGCTTACGTTGTCCATCTTGAATATATTGTCCCAAAGAATGAAGGTCTGTTGAGAAAATTACAGATGCAGGGAAAATTCCCTTTCCATCTTTTCCTTCGCTTTCGCCATAAAGTTGTTTCCACCATTCAGTAAACATTCTCAAAGCGGGCTCATAACTACAAAGAAGTTCAACATCCTTACCTTTTTTGAGCAAGATATTTCTGATAATTGCATATTTAACAGCTTCGTTTTCAACGTTGGAATCAAACTCTTTTTTAAAGCTCAAAGCTCCGTTCATAAGAGCATCAATATCAGCTCCGCAAACTGCTATGGGCAAAAGTCCTACAGGAGTAAGAACGGAAAATCTTCCACCAATATCGTCGGGTACTACAAAAGTTTCATAGCCTTCTTTATCAGCAAGTCCTTTTAATGCGCCTCTTGCTTTATCTGTAGTAACATAAACTCTGTCTTTTATTTCTTCATCAGAATATTTTTTAGAAAGAACATCTCTGATTATTCTGAAAGCAATTGCACTTTCTGTTGTTGTTCCAGATTTAGAAATAACGTTAACAGAAATGTCTTTTCCTTCACAAATTGCGAGAACGTCTGCTAAATCATCTCCGCTGAAAGAATTACCAATAAAATAAATCTCTGGTGCATCCTTTGTCAACTGATTATAATATGGAGATTTTAAAAACTCGATAGCAGCTCTTGCACCGAGGTAAGAACCTCCAATTCCTATAACAAGAAGCGCTTGGCTTTGCTTGCGGATTTTTGCCGCTGCTTTCTTTATAGCTTCAAATTCTTCTTTGTCATAATTTTCAGGAAGGTCTACCCAGCCTAAAAAATCATTTCCTGCACCGGATTTATTCTTTATCGTTTCAATGATACGAGGAATTTGCTTCAGCTCGTTGTCATATTCTTCTTTCGAGAAAAACCCTTTCAAATATTCATCAATAACTTTAATGCTCATAATTTTCTCCGTCTTTTGTTATTATACGTATATTATAAATCATAAAATCCATTTTGTCAATCATTATTTAAAAAATACCATTTAAAATCCCGCACCAAATTTTATTGAACATTATTCCGAAATCAATTTTCCTCACATCTTCCACCGATACAACGGGAGATTCCCCTACCGCTTCTCCATTAACAGAGTACACTACCTTTCCAAGCACCTGTCCCCTTTTTATTGGTGCGACTATCTGTTCTTCGAAAAATAACGTTTGTTCCACCTTGTTTTTATCTTCCTTTTTCATGAGAAGATAAAACGGAGAATAATCTGCAGAAACATTAATTTTTTCTCCGCCATCAACCTCAAGATTCTCAATATATAGTTTTTCAGGTGTAACAACAGTATAATTAGCAAATCCATAATCCAAAAGACTCTTTGTTGCAGCAAAGCGTTCGTTTGAAGTGGTTGCACCGAGTACTACTGCTATAAGCTGCATTCCATCCCTCTTGGCAGTTCCCGAAAGACAGTACATCGCTTTATCTGTAAATCCTGTTTTCAAACCGTTAGCCCCCTCATAAAATCTCACAAGACGATTCGTGTTTGAAAGTCCGAAAGCACCATCTCTGATAGTATCCATCCAAATACATGTATAATTAAATATCATTTCATGCTTTAACAATTCCCTTGTCATCAGCGCAACATCGAGCGCGGATGAATAATGGCCTTCTTCATCCAAGCCCGTTGTGTTTTTAAATTGTGTGTTTTCCATCCCTAAAGATTTTGCTTTTTCGTTCATTCTTTCAATAAACCCACTGGCACTTCCACAAATATGTTCAGCCAATGCAACAGCGGCATCATTTGCTGAAACCACAACAAGAGATTTCAGCAAATCGTGAACACTCATTTTTTCTCCACGCTCAAGAAAAATTTGAGAGCCTCCCATAGACGAGGCATATTCGCTTACAGTTGCTTTATCTGATAAAGATATTCTTCCACTATCTATCGCTTCTATCGTTAAAAGAATCGACATTATTTTTGTAACCGATGCAATGGGGAGTCTTTGATTCTCATTATCAGAATAGATTACCTTCCCTGACGATGCCTCCATAAGAAGCATTGAACGCGCGGAATGTTGGGGAGAAAATACCTCCGCATCCTTTTCATATTCATCAAACCAGAAAGATTCTGCGGTTATATCCAACGGATATCCTTGAAATTCATACGCAGATGCAGAAAGCTGAAAAAAAGAAAGGAATGCCAAACAAAGCGATAAAATGATTTTCTTTTTAATAGTTTTTTTCATATTTAATTCAAGCTCCTTTGTGCTGATATTTTTTCAACAGTATAATTAAGACTTATCAAAAGAAATTAGAATAGCCCTACATTATAACGTATAGCTTCATACAGTAGCTATAACCTATGCCTTTACTCAATTATACTTACAGCTATAAAAAATAATTCTAAAAAATCAATTTTTTTCAAAAAAAGTGGTTGACAAATGGAAAAAAATGTGTTATACTTTTCAAGCAGACAACAAATGTGCTTTGCGGGTGTAGTTCAATGGTAGAATTCCAGCCTTCCAAGCTGGCCGTGCGGGTCCGATTCCCGTCACCCGCTCCAATTTTTCCGGATACACTTGTATCCGGTTTTTTTATTTTATTTTCAAGTAAAGTGAAACAATGACTTTTTTCAAAAAAGTTCATAGAAATCTTATTATTACTATTGAATACGTTTTTTCAATGCACCAAAACATTCAACAATAAAAACAAACAATTGCTTATAAATTCCGTATTATTAAAAGTGTTTTATAGAAGATAAACACGCTCATATATTCGGAAATAATTATAGAATCAAACATTATAAAAACTTTAAGGAGTAAAAACATGAATCCTATTGTTACCTTCACAATGGAAAACGGAGACGTTTTCAAAGCAGAACTTTATCCAGAAATTGCACCTAATACGGTTAATAACTTTATTTCACTTATAAATAAGAATTTTTACGACGGACTTATTTTCCACAGAGTTATTTACGGTTTTATGATTCAAGGCGGCTGTCCCATGGGAATGGGATATGGCGGACCAGGTTATGGAATAAAAGGTGAATTCAGCCAGAACGGATTCAAAAACAACCTTAAACATACTCCTGGTGTTCTTTCTATGGCAAGAGCTGCAGACCCAAACTCCGCCGGCTCACAATTTTTTATCATGCACAAAACCTCACCTCACCTCGACGGTTCTTACGCCGCTTTCGGTAAAGTTACAGAAGGTCTTGAAATAATTGACAAAATTGCTTCTGTTGACACAGACGGAAGAGATAAACCTCTTTTTGACCAAAAAATAAAATCTGTCACAGTTGATACGTTTGGAAAAGAATATCCCGCTCCTCAAACAGTATGATAAAAGTCGAAGGGATTGTTTTTGACCTTGACCACACGTTGTTCAACAGATACGCTACTTTTGAAGCGTTGCAGAACGATTTTTATACAGAATTAAAAAAATATCTCTCGGATGACATCTCTCCGAGAGATATATACATAGCATTAGTAAATGGGGACAAAAAATATCTTTATCAAGGTTGGGATTATATCGCAAGATATGTTTTCCAACTTGGATATTTTAAAACTCCAATTTCCGAAAAAGAGTTTAAAGATATTATATTTTCATGTTTTGAAAGGAAGGCTGTTCCCTACAGCTTCACTCTTCCCTTGCTTGAAAATTTGAAAAAGCAAAACTATAAATTGGGATTGATAACAAACGGTAAATCCGCCTTGCAAAGAAAAAAGCTTGCAATGCTTAAGTTGGAAAACTCCTTTGATGAAATTCTGATAAGCGGAGAGTTTGGAAAGCACAAGCCTGACACGTCAATTTTTATTGAAATGTCAAAAAAGCTGAAAATCTCCCCAAATGATTTGCTTTACATTGGGGATCACCCAATAAACGACATTGATGCCGCATCAAAAGCAGGATGTAAAACTCTTTGGATTAAAACAAACGGTACATGGGTTGAAGGGTGTGCATCCCCTGATGCAGAGCTGGATTCCGTGGAAAGCCTTACAAAATTATTGAAATAGAATCATTTCACCAAAAGGCTTATAATATAAGCAAAAGCACTTGAAGCGAGAGCAACTGTTAAAAGTGACCTGTTACAAAAAGCAAGAACTAATGCAACAACAACTCCGCAAGCAGAGGAAATCATATTCCCCGTGGAGTAAAGAACTGATGGAAACGTCATAGCTCCAAGAACAGCATAAGGTACGTAATGCAAAAAGCTTTTTACATATAAGTTTGTTATTTTTTTTCTGACAAGAGCGAAAGGCAACATTCGTACTAAATAAGTTACAAGCGCCATTATAAACACATACTTGAAAAACATTTAGTCGCCCTCCTTTATCGGTTTTGCAAAAGCGGCTACAGCAGCACCTACAATTGCACAGATAATTATGGAAAATCCTTCAGTTATAAAATCAAACACAGGAATATAGTAAAACGACAGGCTGAACGCTACTGCAGTTATTATCGAAAGCAATACACCTCTTTCTTTTTTGGCGGGAGGAATTATTATAGCAATAAACATTCCGTAAATTGCAATACCTAAAGATGCTTTAAGTGCATCGGGTAAAATCTCGCCTGCAAAAGCGCCGAGAAAAGTTCCCATAGTCCATCCCGCAAAAGGCATCAATACTAACCCATACATATACGGTGGATAAATACGATGCTTTGATGATGCCACACCGAATATTTCATCGGTTATGCCGAATGACACAACTAATCTGTCAAGTAAAGTGAAGCTTTCATCAGTCTTTTGAGAAAGTGACAGACTCATCAGCATATATCTCAAATTAATTATAAATTGAGTTATAGCCATTTCCAAAAGTGTACCGCCTGCGGCAATAATTTCGATTCCCGCAACCTGTCCCGCTGACGTAAGGTTTGTCGCAGAGATTGCAACCGCACCAATACCGCTTATTCCGCTTTTAACTGCGCTTATTCCAAAGGCAAAAGAAACTGACAGATACCCAAGCGCAATGGGAATACCGTCTTTAATACCGCCTAAAAAAAGTTTTTTTCTGCTTTCCATTATAAACTCCTGAAAATAAGTAGGTATATATTATCACATTACAAATAAAATTTCAAGCATAAATTTTAAGCAAAGAAGTTTTTAACAAAAAAGGAAAACAAAATTTATGAACGCAAAAAATTTCACACAAAATTTCGGTTCTAAAGTATTTAGCGACGACGTTATGAAAGAGGTTCTCCCCTCTGATACATACGCCGCGTTAAAAAACAGCGTTAAATCTGGAAAAGATTTAGACAT
>JAZRPU010000280.1:0-2604 GCA_045649365.1 Eubacteriales bacterium
ACCGCTTGGCCTCCGACTTAACAAATGCTCACAGACATTGCAAAAGCAATTGTTAATGACCCAGAAAGTGTTTCCGTTTCTGAAAAAGTAAGTGGTGACGTTTGTATTTTGGAACTCACTGTTGCTAAAGATGACATGGGACGCGTAATTGGAAAAAATGGCAGAATTGCCAAATGTATCAGAACTCTTATTCGCTCTGCCGCTATTAAGCAAAACAAGCGTGTAATTGTTGAAATTGTACAGTAGTTACTATGAAACAATATCTTGAAGCAGGAAGACTATGCTCTCCCAGAGGAATCAAAGGAGAGCTTAGGTTTGACTGTTGGTGTGACAGTCCCGAATTTCTTAGTAAAGTTAAAAAGCTTTATCTTGACCCTGATGGAGAAAAATTTCTTGAAATATTGGCATTTAGAACTTCAATTCCATCAATAGTTTTCAAAGGATTTGAAGATAGAAATTCCGCATCCGTTTTAACCGGTAAAACCGTTTATTTTGCCCGAAAAGATGTAAAATTACCTAAAGGTGTCTATTTTAATGACGACTTGATTAATGCACCGGTTTATGATATTTCTGATAATAAAATCGGTGAATTAGTTGAGATTGAAGAAGGCCCAAGGGGTTTTTATTACATCGTTAGAGGCAACGGAACAGAATATAACATACCATATAATAATGCCTTTGTTAAACAAGTATCTCCCGAAAAAATTGTTGTGGAGCTTATCGAAGGATTAGGAAAAGAAATTAAAACTAACAACGAATCGGAGACATAATAATTGATTTAAAGGGCTGTAATTTTATATTTTATAGCCCTTTTTTACTTTGAAAATAATGAGTGTGCTTTATGCGTATTGAAATATTAACTTTATTCCCACAAATAATAGAATCTTATATAAACGAAAGTGTAATTGGAAGAGGAATAAAGAACGAAGCAGTAGAGATTAACTGCATCAACATAAGAGATTATTCAAAAAACAAGCATAGAAAAGTAGATGATGCTCCATTTGGCGGTGGATATGGAATGGTTATGAGTTGTCAACCACTTGTAGATTGTTGCAGAGATGTTTCGTCCAAATTGGAGGGTACTGTTCGTAGAATTTATATGTCCCCGCAAGGTGCAGTTTTTAATCAAGAAAAAGCTAAAGAACTCTTAAAATATGATAATTTAATTTTGATTTGCGGACATTACGAGGGTGTAGACGAAAGAGCTATAACACTTTGCGCCGATGAAGAAATATCAGTAGGTGATTATGTTTTAACGGGGGGAGAATTACCTGCGCTTATTCTTTCCGACTGCATTTCTCGACTACTTCCCGGCGTTCTACGCGCACCGGAATGTGCATCAGAAGAAAGCCTTGAAAATGGATTGCTTGAATATCCTCAATACACAAGACCCAGGGTTTTTGAAGGACTTGAAGTTCCCAAAGTTTTATTGAGCGGACATGAGGCAAATATCAAAAAATGGCGTTATGAACAATCATTAGAAAGAACAATAAAGAAACGACCCGATTTATTAAATAAAAAAGATAAATAGTTGTTAAATATAAGAACAGGGAGGTATGGAGCTTTGAACGATACAAACAAAACAGTTTTATGCAAGCTATCTGATAAGCTTGTTAATCTTTGGCGTTCCTCTCACTCCTATTCAGTTTTTTTTCATGATAACGGAGAAAAAGATGAAAACTCCTTAATTGTTAATGCTGTTAAAAAAATTCCCACAGAAAAATGTTTATTCAAACCTATCAAGTCCTTTTTTTCAAAAGCTATAGATAATAGTTTTATTTTGGGAAAAATAATTTCTTTTTTTGAATATCTATTATCTGTATCTGTAAGATGTTATGGTTGGTGCTTTGTAATTTTCGTTGCAATATCCTTGCTTTTTAACGTATTAAACCATACCTTCTCTGAAGATATAGCTGTAAAATCTGCTATTGCGCTTTTTTCATTTATTCCTACATTATTTGTAAGTAAAAGTATATCTTCTTCCATTTGTGAAAGTCGTATTTTTTCGTTTATATTTTTAGAACTGCTTGATTGTGAAAGACTTATACTATTTTCAAAAAACAAATCCAAAGGAAGTATCAGTGGTGCAATAATTGCAGGATTTATAGCAAGCTTTTTTAGTTTGGCATACACAAGAATGGAAATTCTAATTTTTGTGTTACTTTTATTTCTTACGTTTGTTTTCCTATGCAGACCGGAAACTGCAATGCTATTTTTATCATTAACTTTTGCAGTTCTTCCCTTTAAAACATCAGTTTATTTGTTTTCTGTTGCTTTACTATCACATTTAATAAAAGTAATCAGAGGTAAAAGAAGCTTATATATAAGCCTATACGATTTCCCGCCTATATGTTTTCTTATTTTATATTTATTTTTAAATTCTAATGAAAACATTTCTGTAGTAGCGTTACTTATGCCATTAGTATATTTTTTCTTTTCCGGAATGTCAAGAAATGAAAATTTAATGGTAAAATGTATTAATAATATAGTTATCTCCATCAGTATTTTAGCTTCATATAATTTGCTTTTATATGTAATAAAAGAATATTTTCTCTCAATTTCAGATATTTTTGAAAATATAGTCGGTAATAAAATTCCTTTTTC
>JAZRPU010000281.1:0-2645 GCA_045649365.1 Eubacteriales bacterium
TTATGCTCTCAACCTTGCCGCTGGAGTTATTATCTTGTGGAGAAAACAAGACCAGGAGTTTATATCCCCATTGAACAAGAGGGAGAAGCAACTCAAATTTTAAGCTCTCACGACCTTAACTGCGTAAGCATACTTAAGGAAATACAAGATGCGGGCGTTTGTTCTTTTAAAATAGAGGGAAGAATGAAAACCGCCTATTACGTTGCATCTGTAATTAATGCCTATAGACGAGTTATGAACGGAGAGATAACCTCTGCACAAGCGGAAGAAGAGCTTTTGCTTATGACCCATAGACCATATTCAACGGGATTTTATTATGGGGCTGTAAAAAAAGAGCCTTTCAACGATGGTCTTTATCATCATAGTGGAATGTTCATTGCAACGGTTAAGGAAAATGCTGCTGACGGTGTATTTGTTCAGATGAGAAACCGTTTTGCGGTGGGTGACGTGCTTGAGCTTATGTCACCACAAGGAGGAGTTATTCCTTTTACAGTTGAAAAAATTGAGGGTGAAAACGGTGAAAAATCCGTTGCTGATTTACCCATGGAAATTGTTAAAATTAATTGTCCCGAATGCGCTGTCATGGGGGATATGATTCGCAAGCGCGTTAAAGGATGTTGACTAAAGGAGAAGATTTTATGATAACAACAAAACAAAGAGCGTATTTAAGAGGTCTTGCCAACAGTATAGATTCCATTATTCAAATGGGAAAGGGTGAGGTTACAGAAAACTGGCTTAAAACAGTTTCTGATGCATTGGAGGCAAGAGAGCTTGTTAAAATAACTGTTCTTGAAACCTGTGCATACACACCTCGTGAGCTTTCAGATGCATTATGTGAAATGCTTGAATGTGACGCTGTTCAGACTATTGGAAGAAAAATAGTTCTCTACCGCGAAAGCAAAGAAAACAAAAAAATATTCTTACCAAAATAACGTTTGGGAGGAAGAGCTTTGAAAGTCAGAAATGCAGAAAAAAAGGACATAGAAAGAATTTTATATTTGCTTTTGCAAGTTAATAACGTTCACGCTGATGGAAGGCCTGATATTTTTAAAAAGGATATGAGAAAATATACAAGACCACAGCTTGAAAAAATTCTTGAAGATGAAAACATTTCTGTTTATATTGCAGCAGACGAAAACGATTTATGCCTTGGATATGCTTTTTGCGAATACAGTGAGATTGATGATGGAACAAACCTTGTGCCAAGAAAAACCGTGTATATAGACGATATTTGTGTGGATGACTCTTGTAGGGGTGCGGGAATTGGTACGTTGCTGTATAACCATGCAGAATTTGAAGCAAGAAAAAAGGGATGCTATAATATAACACTGAACGTTTGGAGCTTTAATGAATCTGCACAACGTTTTTATGAAAAGTGTGGTATGACTCCTCTTAAAACGGTTATGGAAAAAATTATAAAGTAGAGGGTATGTATGAGCTTTTGCATAAGAAAAATGGAAAAATGTCATAAAGAATCTGTGTTGGAAATGATGAGAGCTTTTTATTCTTCAGATGCAGTGCTTTCAAATGGATCAAAGGAAATCTTTTTGAATGATTTCAATGCTTGCATTGGTGATGATCCTTTTCTTGAAGGCTTCGTTTTTGAGATTGAAGGAGAAATCGTAGGATATGGAATGCTTTCTAAAGGCTTTTCCACGGAGTCGGGCAAAAGGCGTATCTGGATAGAGGACGTATATGTTCTTGAAAAGTACAGAGGAGAGGGAATAGGCGGGGGATTTCTTGATTTCGTAAGTGAAAAATACCCCGAATGTGTTATCCGCCTTGAAGTAGAGGAGGAGAACGACCGAGCTGTAGAAGTTTATCAAAAGCATGGCTTTAAATTTATTCCCTATAAAGAAATGATAAAAAACGAATAAATTAATTATAAGTTGAAAAATATTTTTTTAGTTTTAAAAATTAAAAAACTGTTGACAAATAAGAAATAAAAGCGTATAATATCTCACGGTGAAAGGCGTTGATGAAGATTATACGCTTTTTGCTAAATATAATTACATACGGAGGAAAAAATGAAAAAATCAGTTAAAATTGTTCTGATTGCGGTTGCATCTATACTCGTTGTTGCGGGTGTTTTGATTGCGGCTTTTTGGGACACCGCTACTAATTTAGTTGCAAAAACAACAAAAACTCCTACGGAGTACTATTCCCACGTTGAGAATGAAAACCTTGAAACTACAGTTTCTTCTATTTATGAGCTTTTAAACGTAAAAGAAACTGCAAAGGATTTCAAAATGGCTTCAGGGATGTCTTTTGAACTTGAAATGGGCGAAGGTCTTTCCGACGTTTTTTCAACCTTTTCTTTAGGCTCTACTGAAAGCATTGATTGGCTTAAGAAAATCCAGATAACAGGCAATTCCAATGCTTCCAACACTAAAGCAGACGGAGATTTCAAAGTTCTTCTCAATAATAAAGAGTTGGTTTCAGCTTCAATAATCTCCGACCTTGAAAAGAAAGATATGTACTTTTCAGTTCCTCTTTTAACGGGAGAAAAATTTATTAAAGTTTCTGCTGAAAGCTTGAAAGAAATGACTGAAGGCATGGGCGATGAGTATTCAGATGAAACAATCAGCGGACTTTTAGCAGATGACGGAAAGCTTCAAAAGATTTCAGAAATCGTTCCTACAGAA
>JAZRPU010000282.1:0-13650 GCA_045649365.1 Eubacteriales bacterium
GAAAAGAGCATAGATGTAAATTTGATGGCGTGGAAACGGTGCTTTGCGAAAACGGAAAGTTTTGCGCAGTTCCCATGTCTCACAAGGTAACCCTTGGAGAGATAGTTGACCTTCTTTATACCTTTGAAAAACAACCGGAAAGTTTGGTTATTCCGGAAATTCCAGAGAATAGCTTTGCGAAAAAACTTTATTCTACATATTTGTCCTACTTGCCAAAGGAAAAAGCTTGTTTTCCATTGAAAATGAACGTTGACAGCAGGGGTAGCTTTACAGAGCTTTTAAAAACAGACAAATGCGGTCAATTTAGCGTAAATATTTCAAAGCCAGGTATTACAAAGGGACAGCATTGGCATAATACTAAATGGGAATTTTTTATTGTTGTTTCGGGAGAGGGCCTTATTCAGCAGAGAAAAATTGGCACTGATGAGGTTTTGAATTTTCACGTTTCAGGAGAAAAGATAGAAGCAGTTCACATGCTTCCAGGATATACACATAATATTATAAATCTTTCTGATACAAAAGAACTTATTACAGTTATGTGGGCAAATGAATGCTTTAATCCAAACAATCCCGATACGTTTTTTGAAATTGTTGAGTGAGGTGGAATAGGATGAGTGACATTAAATTCGATTATTCGGATATATCCTTTAAAAACAATGGTAAATTAAAGCTTTTGATTATTGTGGGTACGCGTCCTGAAATAATCAGACTTGCCGCGGTAATCACAAAATGCAGAAAATATTTCGATTGTATATTAGCACATACGGGTCAGAATTACGATTATAATCTGAATGGAATATTTTTCAGAGATTTAAAGCTTTCAGACCCCGAAGTTTATATGAATGCGGTTGGAGATGATTTGGGTGCTACGGTAGGAAATATTATTAATTGCTCATATAAGCTTATGGCACAAGTGAAACCCGATGCACTGTTGATTTTGGGAGATACAAATTCATGTCTTTCAGCAATAAGTGCGAAAAGACTTCACATTCCCATTTTCCACATGGAAGCAGGAAACAGATGTAAGGATGAATGTCTTCCCGAAGAAACGAACAGAAGAATTGTTGATATAATATCCGACGTTAATCTGGCGTATTCTGAACATGCAAGAAGATATCTTGCAGATTGCGGTATTCCAAAAGAGAGAACTTACGTTACAGGCTCTCCTATGGCAGAAGTGCTTCACAATAACCTTGCAGAGATTGAAAAGTCGAACGTTCTTGAACGCCTTGGCTTAGAGGCGGGAAAATATATTCTTCTTTCTGCTCACAGAGAAGAAAATATTGATACAGAAAAGAATTTCAATTCACTCTTTAATGCTATTAACAAGTTGGCTGAAAAATACGATATGCCCATATTGTATTCCTGCCATCCAAGAAGCAAAAAACGTTTGGAACAAAGTGGATTTGTTCTTGACAGCCGTGTAAGAAGAAACGAGCCTTTAGGATTCCACGATTATAATAATTTGCAAATGAACGCTTTTGCTGTTGTTTCTGATAGCGGTACTTTGCCTGAAGAAAGCTCATTTTTCACTTCTATTGGAAAGCCTATAGCAGCTGTTTGTATTCGTACAAGTACAGAACGCCCCGAAGCTTTGGATAAAGCTTGTTTCGTTCTGGCGGGTATCGATGAAAAGTCTTTGCTTCAAGCGGTAGATACTGCAATTACAGCTCGCGAAATTGGGGATTATGGTATTCCTGTTCCTGATTACGTTGAAGAAAACGTTTCTACAAAGGTTGTAAAGCTGATTCAATCTTATACAGGCGTTGTTAATAAGATGGTTTGGAGAAAAGATACGTTTTAAGATAACATGATTCTTGTTTAACAGAATAATAAAAGCCGATTGGCACATTTTCGCACTGCAGATTGTGTGGACGGTGCAAAAATATCTTTTATGGCAGTAAATACTATATTTTAGATAAAAAACTGACATCGCTTTTTCAAGTGATGTCAGTTTTTTTAGTTAGCAACACTGTCGGTTGTAGAAGTTAACATATTCCTCTTGTTTCTCTTTGTGAAAAAGATAAATTTATCGGTTTTTATATTCTTGCTTAATCGCTTTAATATACTGAATATGAACTTCGTTGTTTATCCTATTTTGATAATTTATAACGATAGCTTCTGTTTCTTTTTCAAAACGCTTTTTTGCCAAGTGATAAGCTTTTTCATCATTTGACATACTTGCTAAAAGTTGTTTCTCGAGTTTCCTCATTACCTCTTCGAAAGTGCTATCGGGTATCAGGTTTTTCTTATCTGTTGGTTTGCTGATGTGTTCGTACAAGTTATTGACAGCTTTCTCTCTTTCTTCGGGGAATTTTCCCCAGAAAAATAATTCTAATAAAATTTTAGCTGCACAAATCTCTTTTCCAAGCTCTTTTAAGGATGAATTAGCAATTGTGTAATTTGCCATTTCTTGCATTGGAGCCTCATCAAAAGAATATTGAGAAATTGTTGCTTCTCCTTTGTCGTCAAATATATGAAAGTCCTTATCTATAACTTGAAGTACTTCTGCATCGCAGGTGGCAAAAGATGAAATGTCATTTCTTTCTTGCTTTTCATAATCGTCATTAGGCGTGGATATAATAAAAATTGTGTATAGCTCGGCATCTTTATTTGGTGTGCATTCAGCAAACAGTCGGATGTTCTCTCTTATAATCCTTTTGAGCTTCGGAATAGCATTGAATTTTTCAATAAACGTATCACGAAGATTTTCAACACTGATATGATAATCAAATAATAAAAAAGCATCTATTACCCGTTCAACGTCAACTTCTCTCATTAGTTCTTTTACTGTCATGTGTATAGTCTCCTTTTAAAGTTTACTTACGATGTCTTGTACCACAGAATCATTTTCGACCTTGGATAGGGGAACGTTGTATACTTTCTTTACCCTTTGTTATTTTGAAAAATTATCAATCGCTTCGATTTTTAAGTTTTCTACAGTAGCAGTTGAGTTAAGACCTGTAAATCCAAACGCTCCGTTTAAAAATGGGAGATAATTATCTTCCCAAACTCCGAGAAGCTCTCCGTTGAGATATACTTTCAACGTGTTTCCAATTGCTTCAACACGAAGGGTGTATTTAACGTTGTTTTGTATTTGTGCATCAAAGGAAATAGTTTCCGCACCTCGTTCGTAGTTCACCTTGTAAATTAAAACACCTTTTTGATTATCAAAGCAAACGTGATATCCTTGGAAGAAATATTTACCTGCAAGAGAATCGTCGCCCGCACCTCCCAAGGCGGGATTCTTTCCTCTGATAATTAATCCTACGGATTTATTATGACTATCAAATGTGAAGTCGGCTTCTACCGCATAATCTCCCATTCCTTCGTTTCCGAATAATATTTTTCCGTTGGAAATAGTTTCACTGTTGAAAGCCTTCAAAATGAATTTATCGTTGCTCATTTCCCAAGTTCCATCTCTGTAGTAACAGGAATCCATAGGAACTTCTTCTGTGGAAACAGAGGAGCTTTTTGTAAAGGTATAGGAAAGAACGTTGGCACTTCCCGAAACTACTTTGAATGAAATTACTCCAAACCCTTTGTTCAATGAAATGTTTCTTAAAGTCGCTGTGCTTATTTTTCCTTGGTTTGATGGAAGTATTACTGTGCCGAGAAGCTCGCCCCCTTTATATACCTCTAAAACGGTATCGGAAGATGCGTAATACATGATTCCAACGTCGTATGTTCCCGATTTTTCCACGTTAACAAGATAGTTACGAATGAAACCTTCGTTCATTACAACGTAGTATATACCATATCTGTTAACGGTTCTTCCGTCTTCTACAGCCGTTATTGCGGGAATTTTTCCCTCAATTGGCTTGTAATACGTTTTAAGCGATGACCCGTTGGAAGCAAAAGAAATCGCCGTATATCCTACTTTGGCATAAGATATTGCCTTTGCACCAAATTTTCCGTTGGGAATTTCGAGATTATACGTTTCTAACGCTAATCCGTTAAAAAGGAAGGTGTATTCATTCCCGTCTTTCTTTAAAGAAAGAGTTTGAAGCTTGTTAAAATCGTAATTCGTGTTAAAGGATTTGGGTAACTGTACCGATTGTTCAAAGGACTTTTCCCCGTTTTTATAAATTGTAACTGTCAGACTCTGGCTTTTTCCGTTTAATGAAGCGAATCCATAGTTGTTTTCGTCAACGTAGGAAAAAAGCATTCCTGAATTATCTTCTAATTTGTAAAAGTTTATTTCAGCGGTATATTTATCTGCGGTAATAACCTCATTTGTAAGCATTGACCCGTTTTCAGAAAGAATTATCGCTCCTCCGGAGGCTTTTGCATTGTTGTATGAAAAAGCGCCTGAAAAATCAGATGAATCCGTATAAATATCGGGCATTTTGGGCTTTTGCTGTGCAGTGTATGTAGGGCCGAATGTGGAAAAATCCTTTCCGTTGAGGCAAAGGGCATCGATATGCATTCTTCTTCTTCCTACTCTGCTGAAAGAATGGTAAACGATATAATAAGTATCCATATCGGGTCCAACGACAGTTGAGGAATGACCAAATCCGTAGTAAGGATAGTCTGTGTTGAGCAAAAGAATATTTTGCGCGATATCGTTAAAGCTCAAGGGGGAAGTTCCAACCGCCCCTTCAATTCTGTATCCCTTTGACCAAACGTGATTTCCGCAATACGTTAGATAATATACACCATTGTTTTTAATTACCATAGGTCCTTCGGTCCAGCCATCAGCACAGCTTACACCTGCAGATAAATCGGGAGCTGATATATCGGTGGGGGAGTTCATTTCCTTTACGCTTAATTCTTTGTCAGCGGCATGATAAAAATACCACATACCATTATCGTCAATGAAAACGTGTCCGTCTATGGAATTTCCCTGATTGTTTGTGACTACCTTGAATGGTCCAAAAGGGTTTGATGCTTTTAAAACATAATGTCCTCTTCCTTCGGGAGATGTGTACATATAAAAGTTACCGTTGTAATATGTAACTTCGGGAGCATAAGCCCCTCGAGTCGCACTTTCTGTTGTGCAGTATCCTCCATATTTCCAGTTTATCAAATCGTCTGATACCCAAACTTTAATTCCTGTGTACCAGTCTTGAGTGGAAGAGTAAAGGTAATATTTGCCATTATATCGCATTACAAAAGGGTCACCAAATCCGTAGCCTTGCCATGCATTTTCCGTATATCCGTCCATAAGGGCATTTGTGTACGTTTCAAGTTCCACGTTAGTTTCCTCCATGAAATTTCCAATTACGTCAGATACTTCTTCAGAATTTTCTGAAGAGCCTTCAAAGTCGCTTTCTTCTTCGGAAAGTTCTTCTGAATTTGTTGAATCTGAAACATTGTTTTCGGAAGTGTCAGACATGCTTGAAGTTGTTTCACACCCGCATAGCAGAACACCAACCAAAAGTGAAATTATAAAGAGGAGCGTTTTTTTGTTGAGCATTTTTTTCTCCTTTTGCCTTGGCAAAAATGCCGATGAGAACAAATTTTAACCCTAATATAAATTGTATCACAATTTATTCTGTTTTTCAATAACGTATGCTTTCTTTGTTTTTAAATATTTTTTGAACGTATAAAAAAGGCAAAGTAAAAGGGAACTGCTTCTTCAAGAAGCGTGCCCTTTAAGATGCTTTAATTAAGTGAAGGTTACTCTGCGGCTCAATAAATACGTTATTTGTTCCTCGGTAAAGGATAAAAATGCAAATTCGCTATATCCTTTTGTGTTTGTAAAGGAAACAACGTAAACGTTTTTAAGGTCTGAATAGTTTGTCAGAGATTCTTCTGAAAGTGATTTGTTAAATTTCATAAACGAATTAACTTTTTCATCCGTTAATTCGGGAGTGGATTCTTCGGTGCGGATAAGGGTATCTGTGTTAAAGGTAAAGCTGAAGGAATGATCTGTTATTTTTCGAACCTCATAAGAGGCGTTGATGGAAAAAGCGTTGTGGATTTGTTTTATAAATTCTGTGGTTGAACTTACATGATTGTGAGCGAAGTTGTTTAATGCATATTTCAATGAATTTGGGGTCAGATGGGGAGATAAGTAGTAATAATACACAGTTCCATCCCATTGAAGATACATTTTTGCAAATTCTTTCTTTGCAGAATCACTGAACGCTTCTATTTCTTTTTTTTGGCTCTCCGAAAGAGCTTGATACTCTTTTCGGAATATATCGATAATAAGCTCATCTGTATCATTGTAATAATCACTATACGTCTTGTCTGTTAATGATGGCGAAAAACTAAATTGAACGTTCACTAAATATGCATAATCGGGAATTGTTACGTTGTGTCTTTTGTATTCTTCCGACTTACGTATTTCAGCTATAAGAGCGCCGATTGTTCCGGGAACGGTTTCATCAAAGTTTTTTTCAAAAAAAACGTTTCTGTATTTTTCGCTCCCGTCTTTCATCTGAAATTTAATAAGGGCTTTTCCGAAAAATGAAGAATTTTCCAGTTGGCTTGAAACAATTTCTTTGGCTTTTTCAGAATTAACGGGTATATTGTAGCATTCGAATAGATTTTCATGGTGTAGTGAATCTGATTCGATTATGGAAAAGGAGGAGATTTCATCGGCGGTAGGGTTTGTTAACTTGAATATGTGAGAGGTTAAATAAATACTTCCTACAAAAGTTAAAGACGCCGCCAAGGAAATCAAAATTAAAGGAAGAGATTTTAACGCCTTCAATGCGCTTTTTGTTAATATCAGCTCAAACATAAAATATATGAGTACAGATATGGAAAGCACAATAATAGAAGAAATATCAAGGAAGGATTCTTCAATTACGTTATAAATTGCAATGATTAACAAGGGCAAAGAAACGAGTGTCCTGAAAATAATTTGTGTTTTTTTTGAAGTATAAGCCCTACCTGCTATTTCGCTTTTTCGTTTGTTGTAGAAATAAGCACCGAGAGCAAAAAATGCAGATGCTTCTAAAAAAAGATTAATAAGCAGAAAGACGTTTCCGAACTCTCCTATGTGATTTTCCGCCATTTCGGTGAAAACAAAATAAGGAGATTTATCAATGGAGATAAATTCAAAAACCGTATTATGAATATATATAGTGGGATTTATTGTTTCGAGATATTGGCTAAAAATCTCAAAACAAATTCGAGGAATTGCAAGAAGACACGCGGTGTAGAAAATACAAGCTGTTCCAGTTCCTGAAATCATTCTGCAGAACGTCACAACACTTGCGAAAACGAGAGCTGAAAGGGTATATCCTAAAAAAACAAGTAACGTGTCAAAAATAGAAATTGTGTAATTAGGGCTGATGAAATAAAGAAGAAAACTGAACGTAAGTGTACATAAAACAACGCCTGCTATCCAAGTGGCTATTGCCGCTATGAACGAAAAATATACACAAGTTCGTTTAAGCGGTATTGAATGATAAAAGTCAGACCCTTTTCTGTTGTTTAGAAAAGAAAAAGCTGAAGTTGTAATAAAAAACGAAAAGATAACAACGATAAATGTGAAAGGTGCTATATTTCCACCTGTTATCAACTCTTTTTTGATGGGGGATGCCTCAACATTGAGGAAAGTGTATAAAGCGTTGAGAATAAAAACGGTTGCAGCCATTCCTATGCCCACCGATTTAAGCTTTTTTAATGCTTGAAAATAAAGTGATTTTGAGAAGTACATATTCTATTTGCCTCCAAAAAATAGATTGCTCATGCCATTGTTCGTTTTGAAGGTTTTTAAAACGGACAAAACGTTTTTGGGAACGGAAATAATAAATCCTTCTAAAAAGACACCGTCACCGCCAAAGTAACAAATAAGATTATCTTCAGAATATTCTGAAAGAGCTTCTGCTGTTGCTAACTTTAAAAGTGAATCAAAATTCGGATGGTTTGGATCTAATTTCAAAAACATAACGTCATTTTCAAATTCCACTGTATATACAAAGGCATTTTCTGATTCACAAGATTCTTTTAAATTGTTAAGCGCGTTTATGAATTTTTGTGGAGAATCTTTTTTTACTTCCAGATACATAGGATAAAATTTCTTTGCTGTTATGGGAAAGTCTGTGGAATTTACATAAAAGGAATAATTTTTCTCTGAAGTAGCAAAGGCAATAATGATTCCCGCATAATCATCTTTTTTCACTTCACATTGTGACATCTTTTGAGAAGAAAGGGCGTTATATTCTTCCGCAAAAGTGTTATACAGTTCTTCTGTAAGAGAAAAATTATATATTTGGGGAAAGTGTTTGTTATGATAGACTATAAGCGATTTTTCAATTTCTGAATATTGCGGGAGAATGAAGAGGCTTTTGTTCTCTTCTTCAGACTTCACCGCGGTTATAAAATCAATAAGAAGGTCTTTTTCAAACTTAACCGAGCGAAGCTTTTCTTTCCCGTTTTTCATTTTAAAGGAAACTGTAAACCGTCGAGAATCAGATGATATCAAATTGTCATCTTTCACGCTCTCTTTGAGAGCCGATGATATGGAAACAATAACGTCTTTATTTTTTGTAGAAAGCCCGTTGTATAATTCGCAGATAAGGTCGCTTTTTTCAGCATCAGACAATTCAAAGACTTTTTTGGCGTTCTCTGTGTTTTCCGAGCGAATTGAAAGAGATACTATTTCCTCAGGAGAGGGATTTGCCATAATGAATGCTTCGCTGACGAGAAAGCAACATATTGAAAGTCCAAAGGCAGTTCCAAAGGCAATCAGAAAGGAAACAAGACTTTTTAAAAAATCACTTTCTTTTCTGAAAATAATGATATCCATAAGAAAGCTGACAACAATTGTTAAAATGATACTGAATAAAGGTACATCGTAATTCAAAAGCAAGATAGCGGAAAGAAATATTACTTTAAAAAATCCATTAATCCATTTTGAAGGTGCTGGCTTTTCTGCTAACTCGCTCTTTCTTTTTACGAACAAAAATGCACTAATTACGAATAATATAATTGTTTCAATAAAAAGATAAAGAATAAAAAAACGGTTGTTAAAAAAGTCATTATCGTTTTCTAAAGCGGTGAAAAAGGGGAATCCCCAAGACCACTCTACGCTGAAATATTTTAAAAAAGTGTTTTCCGTTACAACAGAATGATTAACCATTTCAAAAAGATATTTAAAGCTGTGGAGAACAGCTCTGCCTCCCCAAAGAGCACAAACGCTGTACATTACAAAGGAAGCGGTAGTTCCGGACAATATTCTGCAAATGAGTGATATTCCCATAACTGTGAAAGCTGATGCGGAAAGTCCTGAAAATACAGAAGCGATATCTTTTAAATTCAAAGTGTATTTTCCGATTGTAAAAATAAGTGAATTTATCAAAAGAGAAAGAAGTATAATGAACAAAACATAGCTTATAATAGCTGAACAAATGCTCAAAAAAAGACAGATTCGCTTTTGAGATAAAGCATAGTAGAAATCTGAAGCTTTTCTTGCGTTCAGAAAAGAGAATGCGGAAAAAACTAATAGAAACGTTATAGGGATAATCAAGAAGCAGAGGGGAAGTATATATCCTCCCGTGATTTCTTCGACTGATTCTGGATGTTTAAAAAAGAATTTACCGGATATACCCAATATTGCTACAACCGCATTTAATACAATGAAAACAATTGCTCCGCCTATGGCGGTGTTTTTCATATTTTTAAGTGATTGACCGTAAAGAGCCTTCGAGAAAAGCATAACGTAACTCCTTTTTGGTATTAAGGATTATTGTATTGATTGTATTTGAAAATGGTAGCCATCATGTCAAGGGTGTCGGGGAAAAGATATCTGCTGAGGTAGAATTCATAAGTCCGTTCTGATGAAGTAACGGTTAGTTCTCCCGACGTTTCAAAAAGCCCCGTTTCTAATTCAACGTGAGAACGACGAGATAAAGCGTTATATTCTTCAACAAACGTTAAATAAATTTCTTTATGAATATTGCTTGAAGCGTAGCCATCAAAACGATAACTGCTTTCTACAACTTCTTCCCAAGCAGGAGGAGAAAATATTTTTTTATGTTCTTCTTCCGACCTGATTCCTGTAAGAAGAGTTACATAGTTCTCTTCGGTGAGTCTTACGGTTCTGAAAACTTTTTTACCGTTTTTCAAGGTGAAAGAAACTTTGAAGCGGTATTTTGATTCATTAAGCCCTTTTTCTCGGGAAATGCTTTTATCCAAATCTTCCACAACCGCATTTATTGCTTCTTGGTCGTTTGTTGAAAGATTGTAATATTTTTTGATAGAACGGTAATCATTGTAATCTATATACTCAAAAAAGTTATCCGTTGTGTACGGGGAGAAAGAAATGGAAGAGATTCTTTCTGAAGTTGGATTAGTGATAACGTAAGCTGTACTAACTCCTTTAGCGGAAAAAAATAATACAACGGAAACACCTACGGTTAACATAAACCACGGTGTTGACTTAAGTGCTGCTTTGGGCTTTTTAGAAACAATAAGCTCAAAAAGAAAATGAATTATAATGGCAAAGCCAATAATAAAAACAGAAATCTCTTCGGCGTCTGAATAAATTAAGGATGTGGTTAAGAAAACCAAAGGCAGAGTTACAAGCAATCTGAAAAATGCATGTATTTTTTTGTAAGCGATGGGAGCGCCTGCAAGTTGACTTTCTCGTTTGCAATAAAGAAAAGCGGCTAATACGAAATATGCGACGATTTCTAAAAACGAAATTGCTGAAAGGAGCAACGGCTGTGAAATGCTTTCCCAAGCTGTTATGCTATTTTCTGTAGGAGAGAAAAACAAAAAAACAGGTGTGTTGTCTGCAGTGAACAAGTTTATCAGCAAGTTATTTGAAACAATGGAGAGGTTTGAGTCGGAAACAATATTGAAGAACATGTAAACCAAAACGCGTGGAATGAAATATATCAATAAGGTATAAAGCCAAAAAGCAACGTTTGTTCCCGAAAGCATATTACAAACAAGGCCTACTCCCAAAGCTGTAAAGGTTGCAATTAGTGTTCCTGCAAGGACAAGGAGCGCTTGATTCATTGGGACAATAAAGCAATCACTTGATTTGAAAATTAAAACGTTTACAAAAAACGAGGTTGTGATTATCAGCGTCAGCCATGCGGCACAAGATGCAAGAAAACTTGTGTAAACACAAATTCTTTTTTGAGGCAATGCATGATAAAAATCCGCTTCTTTTCTTCGTCTTATAAAGGAAAAAGTAACGTTAGCCAACAAAAATGCCATGGGGATTACCGCTAATGCTATGGGAAGAAGCAATCCGCCTGAAGCTATTTCGGGTGGGTAATTAAGATAATCCGGTCTTGAGGAGGCTTCAGAAGATACTTCAGAAAATGCCCACAGAGCGTTTATCACAATGAAACACACCGCTTCACCGATAGCTGTGTTTTTAGTTCTCTTTAGTCCTTGTAAGAAAAGTTTTGTTGAGAAAAGTTTCTCTTTGTTACCGTTCATCGTAGCTCCTCCTACATGAGAATATCCTTGAAGGCGTATCCTAATGCTTCCATTTCGTGAACAAAAACTTCTTCAAGACTAAGGGGAAGAACGTCAAGAAGCAATGGCGACATGGCAGAAAGCTTTTCTTTAACTGATTCGCGCTCTCCTCTGACGATGAATGTGGCAACTGACGTTTGTTGAGAATATTCCAAAATATCTATTCCTTGGAATTTTTCTTTTGAAAAAGGTTCAGAAAAACCAATTTGTATTTTGAAAAGCGAGGTTTTTAGGTTTTGGATATCGCTTTCAAACACAATTCCGCCTTTGTGGAGCAAAGCTAATTGGTCGCAAGTATCTTCAAGCTCACGAAGAGAGTGGGAAGTGATAATAACCGTTGTGTTTCTTTCCGCAACGTCTGAATAAATAACTTGCTTTACAAGATTTCTCATTACGGGGTCAAGTCCGTCAAAGGTTTCATCGAAAAAAAGATAGTCGGGCATTGTGGAAAGGGCGAGTATTGTTGAAGCTTGACGTTTCATTCCTTTTGAAAAGGTGCTTATTGGCTTGTTGGTGGGAAGTGAAAATGTTGATATCAGCTTATGAAATCTTTCGCTGTTAAATGATTTATATGCGGCGGCATAGAGAGATTCCATGTCGGATAAATGAGCACTGGGAAGAAAATATAAATCGTCGGGAACGAAAGCAACTTTGCTTTTTACTTCGGGATTATCATAAACTTTTTTCCCGTCTATAGTTATCTCGCCCGAAAACGGACGGTAAATTCCGCTTATTAATCTTAAGAAAGTAGACTTACCTGCTCCGTTGCTTCCCACAAGACCGTATATGCTACCCTTGGGAATTGTACAACATAAATTATTAAGGGCTGTAAAATCATCAAAAATCATAGTAACGTTATTGGCGCGTATCATATCTTTTTTCTCCTTTAAATATAGCTTTATTAATCGTTACATTTGCCGAGGGCGTATGCTTCTTTTACGGCAGAAATAACCTCTTCTTCCGATATTCCACCCATGGCAAGCTCCTCAGATATGGATTTTATGCTCAAAAGCTTTGTTTTTAGTCTGTTTTTTAAGGTTTCTGCTGCGTTTTCTGCAACGTAACAGCCTCTCCCCGGTGAAGAAATAATTATTCCTCGGCGTTCAAGCTCTATAAAAGCTTTTTGAACGGTGTTGGGATTGGCGGGAAGAGTTACAGCCAGCTCTCTAATGGATGGGAGCTGTTCTGATGGCTTTATTAACCCTAAAAGTATTTCTTTTTGAATGCCTTCGACGATTTGTTCGTAAATTGGAATCCTTGAAATTTTATCAATAGATAGCATATCATCACCTTTAAATAAGTGTACTATGTCATATAGTTCACTTGGATTATATCACGGAGTTTTCAATTTGTCAATATATTTTTTAGAAAAAGCAAAAGACAGCCGATTGGCTGTCTTTTACTAAAAAGGAGAAATGTATGTCCACAACAACAGGTATGTCAAAATAACAAACGAACGTACATATCGTTTTGCGTTTTATAATCTGAATTATGATTCAGAACGAACTTCGAATTTGTATCCGATACCCCAAACTGTTTTAAGAGTCCATTTATCAGAAGCGCCTTCGAGTTTTTCGCGAAGTCTTTTAATGTGAACGTCAACAGTTCTGGAGTCGCCCAAATAATCAAATCCCCAAACCTTATCTAAAAGCTGGTCACGAGTGAAAACTCTGTTGTAGTTGGAAGCGAGGAAGTAGATAAGCTCCAATTCTTTAGGAGGAAGATCAACAGGCTCGTTGTTGATTTTGAGCTCATATTTTTGAAGGCTGATTTCGATGTTTTCAAATTTAACAAGTTCGCCTTCAACGGTATCGTGATTGGCGTATCTGCGAAGAACAGCTTTGATTCTTGCAAATACTTCTTTCATATCAAGAGGTTTAACAATAAAGTCGTCTGCACCCAATTCAAGACCGAGAACTTTATCAAGAGTTTCGCCTTTAGCAGTTATCATGATAATAGGCTTGGAAGAATGCATACGAAGCTCACGGCAAACAGCCCAACCGTCTTTTTTAGGCATCATAACGTCTAAAAGAACCAAATCAGGCTCGTACATTCTGAAAACGGCAATGCCTTCAGAACCGTCAGATGCTGTTCTTACTTCATAGCCTTCCTTTTCAAGATACATTCTAAGTAGCTCACAGATGTTGGAATCATCATCTATTACGAGAATCTTTGTCATTTTTTTGACCTCCTACGTTCAATTTTTAAATTAATATGTAAATGCAAAATATAAACGAAAATGTAAACTTTAAA
>JAZRPU010000283.1:0-5076 GCA_045649365.1 Eubacteriales bacterium
AACAGAGCCCTGACCGTAAGGCATGTGGTAGGTATTGCCCTTATAAAGAGTAGCGTACCAGGAATAAGAGTGAATATCTACGTTCTTTTGGCACACAAACGTAAGGTCATACATGTAATCGCCTCTTGCTGCGATGTTAAGCTGACTTTGCGTTGCGCCGATATTATGCTCGATAACGTCTTCTGCAGTAATTTCAATTGATTCCGCCGCAAAGCAAGTGGAAGCAAAAGAAGCGAGAAACGCTACACAAAGAGCTAATGTTATAAGCTTTTTAGTGAATGTTTTCATGCTTTTTTCTCCTTATGGTATTATAGGCAAATGTGCCTAATGAAAAATGTGATTTTTATTAAAAATGCTTTTTCTGCACTTTGCAGCGAGAAAAAGCATTTTTCAAAGTTCTTTAACCTTTTTTAGCTTCAAGTTTTACCTTGATTTGTTGATAATAGATTATGCGTAAAGGTTATAATTTCCGAGGAAGTGAGCCTTAACTCTAACGTAGTCAGTTGTATCAACAATGTCGGATCCGTCAACGTCGGCAGCTTTTTCGTATGCGCCTGAAACAGATGTGTTTCCAAGAATGGAAGCTTTGATTTTAACATAGTCTGTTCCGTCAACAATGCCATCGCCCGTAACATCGCCAAGAATGATAATTGTAACGGAATCAATCTTTACGCTGTCAACAACAAGGTTTACTGTGTAGCCTGTTCCAACTTTTGCATTTGCTGAAACTTCGTTTCCGTTTACATCGTGAACAACAGCATTTTTGTTTTCAAAGTTTGCAAGAACTTCGGAAGCTGTTTGACCGGAAGCAACTTTTTTAAGGTCTGTTTCTTCTTTAGTGTAGGAAGAATCGTCTTTGAGGATGAGTTCTGATTCGGAATCAGCATTGCCTTCGATGATTATTTCAAATTTCTGAGCTGCAAGCTTTGTAGAATCATCTGCTGTTGCGTATGTATAGAATTGGTTATCTGCTGAATTATAGTGAAGTGTATTTACTGTGTAAGTGGGTTTGAGATAGTAAGAACCGTCTTTCTTAATGAGGAAGAATCTTTGAGCGTTGAGATTTGTAAGGTCATACATATCAACGGAAGTGCCTTCTGCAAGAAGTGTATGTGTTACGTCAATTGCAAGATTTTCGGATTTGGAAACGATTGTGTAGCATCCGCTGGGAAGGCGTGTGAAGGTCCATTTTTGAGTATCAAGACCGTTTTGGTCTGCACCGATGAGGGATGCACCGTTTGCGGTAACGTATTTGCCTGAAGCAACGTTCTTGATTTGAGCAACAAAGCTATCACCCAAATCGGAAATTTCTCTTGTGCCATCGTAAACACTCATAACCTCAATGTTAAGGCTTCTTGCTTTGAAAGAGGGTTCGTGTATACCGCTTTGTGTAGATGTTCCGCAAATTTGAGTATGGAATAATGTACAGTCGATATCAACTGTCATATCCTTGCCGGCGGGCATCATGTAGAAATTGTTGTACATGTAGTAAACGTAGAATTTCTGATAATCTTCATATTCTATAGTTCCCGTAACCAAACGGCTTCCGTCTTTATAAACGCCGTCTTTTACCTGGAGGAACTTGGATGTTGCGCTGTTGCCAATGAGGTATGAGCCATCGCCTTGTTTCATGAAGTGCCATACTTGGTTAGCTTCACCGTTCAAGCCTTCTGCCCAAACTTCACCGTTTTTATCTGTGAAATATTTGCCGATGGATTCGTTTGCGATTCTTGCATAGAAATCTTTTCCCATATCAACGGGGTCTTGACCGTCAAGCTTGTGGTCAGTTGTGTCGCTTTCGGTTTCTTTACCGATCATAGCAAGCATTCCGTTTGCGATGCCGAGAGCGATTTCTTCAAAATATTGGTCAAAAATCTGGTTATCTTCTGCATTGCTTATAAATCCTGTTTCAATAAGACAAGAGGGCATTGTGGGGTATGTTGTCATGTGAAGTTTAACGCCAGATTTAAGTCCTCTTTCAGTCCAAACAGGAACTTGCTCCATAACGCCGTCATATACAGACTGAGCAAAGTTTATACAAGCTGTAGTGTTGTATGATTGTGTCCATTCACTCCACCAAACCTCAAGTCCTTTTGCGGCAGGGTTTTCGAAAGAGTTTCTATGTATACTTATACAGTATTTAGCACCAGCGTTGTTTGCCATAGTGCTTCTTTGTTTAAGTGTAAAATCTGTTGAAGAAGAAAGTGCTGTTGTACGAGAAAGTTTGTATGTTGCGTGAGGAGCAATTAATTCCGCAACTCTAAGAGAGAGATTGAGAACGTCTGTTGCCTCTTCGCGTCCGCCGGGACCTACAGCACCCGGGTCTTGACCACCGTGACCAACGTCAATGAAGAATGTTACGCCTGCTGCTTCAACTTTAGTGTCTGCAAAACATGCCAAAGTTGCAAAGCACATAACGAACACTAACAGTAATGAAATTAATTTGCGACTTGAAGTGTTCATAAAAAACCTCCGTGTATGATATTTATTTGAGCATTTTACTCTGTATATATTGTACAACAAAAAACAAAAAATGTCAATAATTTTTGTGATACATTATATAGCTTTTTTTGTTAAATGACGTTTTTTTTGTTCATAAAAAAACAAATATTTTGATTTAAGATTCTTTTTTTGAACAAACATAGAAAAATGAACAAACAAAAAACCAAAAACACCTGTAAAAAGGCGCTTCTTTGTGGGTTTTAGTGGAAATTTCAAAAAATAAATGGACTCTCTCTTTTTTTGTGCAAAATTGGGGTTTGTTTGAAATGCACAAAAACAAGCGACATCTTTTGGCTATGTTGCATTATAGTTGTGATGAATAATAAAGAAATGTAAAGAGCGGAAGATTAAAAACGAATAAAATATTAAAAAGCCGAGCGTTTTTGATATGCACCCCAAAAGTTAGACACTTTTGGAGGTGCATATTTTTATGGGTAAAACAGGAAGAAAAAACAGAAATTATAGTGCAGAATTTAAAATTTGTGTTATAATGGATATGCGAGAACACCTTTTGAGCTACAGTGAAACAATGAGGAAATATTTTCCGCATACTGAAAGCAAGAATTTTCATTTCTAAAAAAAGTGGGAACGCATATTCTTGGAAGAAGGAGCCGAAGGTCTTATGAAAGAAAGGCGTGGCAGAGGAAATCCGTTAAGCGACAAGAAAAGAGGTCGCCCACCAAAACTTGATAAAAAGGTTGAAGAGGATTTAATTGCCGAAAATCAACGTCTGCGAATGGAGATAGAGTATTTAAAAAAACTGAGTGCCTTAGTTCTTGCGGAAGAGCGAAAGAGCGGCAAAAAGCAGAAATAATCTCTGAATTAAGGCAAAAATATCCGCTAAAAGAACTGTTGAAATTATCGGGTGTGGCAAGAAGTACATACTACTATTACTTAAAAAATCCAATAAAAGACAAATACGAAACAGAAAAG
Source organism: Eubacteriales bacterium (assembly GCA_045649365.1). Taxonomy (GTDB): domain Bacteria; phylum Bacillota; class Clostridia; order Oscillospirales; family CAG-382; genus SIG653. The sequence continues at coordinate 3,436 of JAZRPU010000283.1, forward strand.
AAAGAAATATCTGCAATTTTCGCCGCACACAAAGGAAGATACGGTTATCGCAGAATACTTGCAATTATGCGAAACGAAGGATATACAATTAATCACAAAACTGTTCAAAAGCTGATGAAAAGCCTTGGATTAAAGGGAAAACAACGTAAAAACGAGAAATATCATTCCTACAAAGGACAGGTTGGCAAGGTTGCAGACAATCTTCTAAACCGCGAATTCTCTGCTAACAAGCCTTTTGAAAAATTAACAACAGATGTTACACAGTTCAATGTTTGCAACGAAAAGGTGTATTTATCTCCTGTAATGGACTTATTCAATTGGGAAATTATATCGTATTCTATTTCACTGCATCCTGATTTGTTGCAAGTAAGGGAAATGTTAAGTGGATTGTTTGAAAAAATTCCGAAGAATTCAACGCCTTTATTCCATTCGGATCAAGGTTGGCAATATCAGCACTCTGAATATCAGCGGTTGCTCAAAGAACACAATATCAAACAAAGTATGTCAAGAAAAGGTAATTGCATGGATAACGGAGCTATGGAAAACTTTTTTGGCAGGCTTAAAGTTGAAATGTTTTACGGCGAAAAATTTGAAAGTGTTAACGCTTTCATTGATGAATTGAAAAGGTATATTGATTACTACAATAATGAAAGAATTTCTTTGAAATTAAAAGGAATGAGCCCGGTACAGTACCGAACTCATTCGCGTGCAAATTAATATTTAATTTTTGTCTAAACTTTGGGGTTCACTTCAGTTTTGGCTCGGCTTTTTGTTGAAACGTTTTATTATTATCTTATATACTTAACGAAATGTCGTATACTTGACCTTTTGGTATTTTTCTGTCTAATGAAACCGCTTTGACTGCATCCATCTTTTTGTACCCTATGTCGATATAGTATTTCAGATGTTCTTCAATGCTCATATCTTTCCAAAAGCCTTCCTGAAGCTCGTCGGTTGCCCCTGATACAACTATGGCAAATTCGCCTTTTTGCGGTACCTCTCCTGAAGCAATCATGGAGATGATTTTTGACAAAGGGGCTTTCGTTATTGTTTCATTCAGCTTTGTAAGCTCGCGACAAACTGCGGCTTCTCTTTCTCCGAAATGCTCATAGATATCCTTTATATCTTTCTTGATTCCGTGAGGCGGGGAGTAGAAAACAATATCACGCTTTTGAGATTTGAGTTCTTCCAACGTATCAACGCGCTCTTTTTTTGATTCGGATAAAAAGCCCTCAAAAATAAATTTTTTGTTTGTAAGTCCGCTAACGGAGATTGCTGTAGCAACAGCGCAACAGCCCGGAATGGGAATTACTTTTATTCCGTTTTCGTGACATTCTTTAACGAGAGCTGCGCCTGGGTCTGAAACCGCGGGAGTTCCCGCATCTGTTATTAAACCACATGTTTCACCGCTTTGGAGTCGCTTTATTATAGCGTCACCCTTATATGATTTATTATGCTCAAAATAGCTTACCAACGGTTTTTTTATACCAAGAAGCATTAAGAGTTTTCCGCCAACGCGGGTATCTTCCGCCGCTACAAAATCAACGGATTTCAAGGTTTCAACAGCTCTTGGGGATATATCTCCCATGTTTCCAATGGGGGTTGCAATAATATACAGCATATTATCCTTTAGCCTTCTTT
>JAZRPU010000284.1:0-10929 GCA_045649365.1 Eubacteriales bacterium
TTCTTTTTCTGGTCATTGAGAAAAGAAAAACCGCCAATGGAAATAACGGGGGATGATAATATGTTTGAAAGCTTGATTTTATCGTATTTTCCCTCAACTATAACGGGATATTTCAAATGTAATTTTTTCAATGGAAAGTTCCTTTCGGATTTCGTTATTTAACGAGAAGCTTTTCTAAAAGAAGCTCAATGTGTGAATATTGGTCTGCTGAAAAGCTTTTCAGCTTTCTGTCGCATTCGGCACAAAGGGTAACCGCGTTTTCAAGATACTCTTTTTTTACGTTTGAAGCAGTTTTCATTCGCTTTTCGGCAACCCATGGATTCATTGCCATATCTTTTGCCAATTGGGAGGAAGAAACGCCCTCTTTTTTGGCTTCCTTCGCTATAAGTAAATCGTAAAAGCTTTTGGTAAGCGTTCCCATTATCATAAGTGGGTCAGCTTTTTTCAGCTTGAGATTGAGAAAAATTTCTTTTACCCTTGCAACGTTACCTGAAGAAAGAGCTTCTGAAAGGTCAAAGGTCTGATATTCCACATTGGAGCAACAATATTTTTCTATTTCTGCTTTTCCAATGCTTTCGCAAACAGCACAGAGCTTTTCTATTTCACCTTTCAGAATGTACATATCGTTACCGCAAAAATCAAGAAGATGCCTTGGAGCATCTGAAGAAATTGGAATTCCCGCTTTTTCAAAATGACGGTTTATCCAATTTATAAGCTTTGCTGTGTCGGATTTGGGAAAATCCACAAAATAGCAATGCTTTTGCATGGATGTAGCAAGCGAATAAACTGCAGAGGGTTTTGCAGGAGCTTTGGTAGGAGGTATGAGCTTTGATTCAAATTCTCCGCTTCTATATATAATCAAAACGGTCATGTTATCAAAGTTATCATTAATCAATTCTGAAAGGGATGATAATTCTTTTTCGCTCCATTTTAAAATTTTCGGGTCGGAAACTTCTAACATTTTTCGCTCGTTCATAAAAGAATAAGTGGTTAAAAAGCCTTCAATGTCATAATACGAAAAATCTTCTCCCTCAAAAGAGGAGTAATTGAAGCTGTCACCTTTTACTTCTTTTCTTAAAACAGAAGCGTAGTAATCCTTTAAATATTCATTTTCTCCGTAAAAAACAAAAAAACCGTTTTTACTTTCTTTTAGTCTTGCTTTAAGCTCTGTTTCGTTCACTTGATGCTCCTTGATATATAAAGAATTATCTTACCTGTATAGGATATCATTTCCGCCCGAAGTTGTCAAGTGTTTTTTAATTGCGAAAGATATGTGTGAAAGTTTGAATTTTTCTGTGGATATGAGATAATTACACTTTATAAAAAAGCTGTGTCGGTCTTGACATTTTATATCAGATGAAGTATAATACAAATATAAATTTTCAGTTTTCGGAGAAATGATATGAAAATTACAGACGTTAAAATTTATCCTGAAGATATGCCCCTTAAAGTACCCTTTATTACTGCCAAAAGAAGATTGGATGTAATTCGTGATTACGTTGTTGAAATAGAAACGGATTCGGGAATTTCGGGTTACGGTGCATGCGCTCCCACACCTGTTATAACGGGAGATACCGTGGGGTCTATAATATATGCTGTGGAAGAATACATAAAGCCTCGTCTTGTGGGCTTGGAAGTGACAAAAGAGCTTTTGCCTTTCGTGAGAGATTGCATGGAGCATAACACATCTCCTAAAGCGGCAGTGGATATTGCTATTTATGATTTGCTTTCAAAAGAAGCAGGAAAAACTATTTATGAATATATGGGCGGAAAAGGAAACTTCAGCCTTAAAACAGATATAACTGTAAGCCTTGGAACGCCTGAAGTTATGGTCAGAGATACTTTAAATGCTATTAATGACGGATTTGACGTGCTTAAAATAAAATTGGGTACCGTTCCCTCTGAAGATAAAGAAAGAATTTCAGCTATCGCTTCTGTGGTAGGAAAAGAAATTCCCATTCGTCTTGACGCCAATCAAGCGTGGGAGGCTAAAGATGCGGTTGAAATTTGCGAATTTGCAATGAAAAGCGGAATGAACATTGAGCTTGTAGAACAGCCTGTTCATTACCGTGACATTGATGGATTGGAATACGTTACCAAAAATACTTCTGCTGATATTCTTGCAGATGAAAGCGCATTTTCATATTATGACGTTTGCGAAATATTAAAACGCGGTGCGGCTGATATGATAAATATAAAGCTTATGAAATGCGGTGGACTTTATGAAGCGGAGCGCATACATTCTCTTGCGTCTGAATATGGAGCGGAATGTATGTTGGGATGTATGATGGAAGGTCCCCACAGTGTTGCCGCGGCAGCTCAATTTGCCGCCGCAAAGGGAATAACGAAAGTTGACCTTGATGCACCTATACTCGTTAAAGACCTTGTAAACAACACTCCTGTGGATTTTGTTGGAAGCCTTATTAAGCTTAAAGATTAATTATCGTCTTTCTTTCATTTTCGATAAATGATTCAAGCTTTCAAAGGTGTAGCCTTGGTTTTTCAACTCCTTGATAACTTCTTGCAGAATTTCTGCATTTGTTTTGGAGTTTGGGTGAAGAAGCATAACTTCTCCATTGTGAATTGTGGATAAAATTCTATCCTTTGCCCATTCCGGTGACTTTTGAGCGTTGTTATCCCAATCAGCGTAAGCGAAGGACCAGAAAACACACTTATAACCTGTTTTTTCACAATACTCCAAGGTGTTTTCTGAAAAAGCACCCTCTGGAGGTCTGAAAAATTTTGCCATTTTATTTCCCGTGTATTGTTCGTATTCTTTTTCTATTCCGAAAATTTCTTTTTGGAATTCCTCGAAGGATAAGTTTGAAACGTTAGCGTGGGTCAAGGTGTGGTTGCAAACTAAATGTCCTTCGTCTGCCATTCGCTTTGCAACTGCGGGAGTATATTTATAAATTGCGGGAAGAATAAAAAATGAGGCAGAAATTTGTTCTTCTTTGAGAATATCTAATATTTTTTCTACGTTTTCCGTGGAATATCCCGCATCAAAGGTGAGATATATTATCTTTTCATCGGGACTTCCCATGGATAAAACAGCAGGATGGTCAGCTATGGGATTCCCACTCATGAGAATGGGCTGTTCTCCCTTTTGAGTAGTTTTAAAATGCCAGTTGTGTGCATTTGAGCCATAAACGTTTATCTGAAGGCAAAAGCACAGCATAAGAGCGAATATTGAAAATAGTATTTTTTTCATTTTTTCTCCTTATCTATTTGAGAAAATTTTCTCAAATAGTTTTGCCCGATGAATAAAATATATTGATTGAAAAATGAGGTAAATATGACATTTATAAAAGGAAGAGTTCCTCTTTACGATAAACCTTCTGTTGACGGACAACATATTGACGAGGCGTTGTATGGAATGAAATGTGTTGTTTTAGAAGAAACTGAAGGCTTTTTGAAAGTTCAAACGGAATATGGATATGAAGGATACGTTACAGCCGATTCAGTAATCGATGCAGACTATGAGCCTGACAGCATTATTATTGGTCCAAGTGCTGATTTGGGAATAGAGCCTAAATTGTATCATGAGCCTATTGATTCTTTGCCAAGAGGTGCGAGGGTGAAAGTGGGAGAAATTTCAGAAGACAACCGTTTTCGCGAAATAATAACACCGTTTGGAGAAAAAAGATACGTTTTCACCCGTTTGGTTGCTCCCTTTAAGCTTAAAACAGACGAGGACAGAAAAAACGAAAACGAAGAAATGCTTCGTGACCTTATTGTTAAAACCGCAAAAAAATATGAGGGAACGTGCTATCGTTGGGGCGGAAAGACTATTTCGGGAATAGATTGCTCGGGGTTGGCTTTTATGTCTTATTACATGAATGGATATTACATTTTCCGAGATGCGAAGCCTGATTTCCAGAAAAGATTCCGTAAGATTTCATGGAACGAGGTTAAAAAGGGCGACCTTTTGTATTATCCCGGACACGTGGCAATATATATGGGAAATGGGGAAATAATTCATTCCTCCAGCTCCTACGGATGTGTTGTTGTAAACGATTTAGACCCGCTTTCCCTTAAATGCAGAGAAAGTCTTAAAGACATAATTTGCGCCTGTACGTTTTTTTAAAAAATCATAAGAAAGCATGCGGAAATATTTCCGCGTATATAGAAAAATGAGTGATATTTTCATTCCACAAAAAACGGTGGAAACACAGCTTGAAATAGCATCTTCTCTTAACAACGGAAAAGAAAAGAAGGTATGTATATTAACCTTTGGCTGTCAGCAAAATGAAGCGGATAGCGAAATACTTTCGGGTATATGTGCATCTGCAGGATATGGAGAAACAGCCGACCCTAAAGATGCTGATTTGATACTTATAAATACATGTGCCATAAGAGAGCATGCAGAGCTTAAAGCTTTATCCAGAACAGGTCAATTCAAGAAGCTTAAAGAGCTGAAAAAAGACCTTCTGATTGGCGTTTGCGGTTGTATGGCAGAACAGCGTGAGCGTAGAGATGCACTTATGAAGAGTTATCCATACGTTGATTTTGTTTTCGGAACAGACCGACTTTACATGCTTCCGCAAATAATCAAAAATGCACAAACCGCAAAAAAACGTTCTGTTTATATAAGTGACCTTCCTCATAATGAGTTTGGCGTTATTGCTGAAGGACTGCCCATCAGAAGAAACAGCAGTCATAAAGCAAAGGTTTCCGTTATGTACGGCTGCGATAACTTTTGTACGTATTGTGTTGTTCCTTATGTTCGCGGTAGGGAAAGAAGCCGAGATAGTCGCCTCATTCTCGCTGAAGTTGAAGGACTCGTTCGAGAGGGATATGGGGATATAATGCTTCTCGGTCAAAACGTTAACTCTTACAAGGGCGACATTTCATTCCCTGAACTTTTGAGAAGAGCAGGGAGTATGGACGGAGAGTATTTTCTCAGATTTATGACATCTCATCCTAAAGATGCTTCTACAGAATTGGTGGAAGTTATCAGAGATGTTCCCAACGTTGCAAAACATTTTCATCTGCCTGTTCAATCAGGAAATAACAGAGTTTTATCTGCAATGAACCGTCGCTATACAAGAGAAAAATATCTTGAAAAAGCCATGGAGATAAAATCTCTTGTCCCCGGAATCACCATGACAACGGACATTATTTGCGGTTTCCCAACGGAAACGGAAAAAGAATTTTTGGAAACGGTTGATATAATCAAACAAGTTGAGTTTGATATGATTTTTACGTTTTTATATTCTCCGCGGCCAGGGACTCCTGCAGCGAAAATGGAAGACCAGATTCCGCATGAGGAAAAGGTTAAACGTTTTGAGCTTTTATCTTCTGTTCAAAACGATATTGCAGATAAATTAAACGAAAAATATATTGGAAAAACCGTTCGCGTTCTTTGCGACACAAATTCCGACGGAAAATGCACGGGCAGAACTTCGGGAAATAAAATAGTTAATTTTTCGGGCAATGTAAAGGTTGGAAGCTTTGTGAACGTCAAAGTAAATTCTGCCGCGGCTTATGTGTTGAAAGGTGAGGAAACAGATGAATAAAAACAATAAAAAAACTTCTAAAACGCCTAAAACACATAAATATTATTACACGAAAGCATCCGTTATCAGATCAATGATTTTATCTTTACTTTGCTTTTCTCTTTTTGTGGCATTTTTTGCCTGCTTTATGATTTACGGAGGAAATGACAGAAGCACAACAGCTTTATATAAAGCTGTTTCTTCAGAAGAGAAAAAGGTTTGTTCCATGATAGATGGAATTGCCGCTGACGGCAAAGGCAGAGTTTACGTTTTCTACAGCAGAACATTTGAAATAAATGCATACGGAGAAGACGGAAAGTTCCTTGAAAGCTATCAGATACCTTGTTCAGATACTGAAATTTCCAATTTGTACGATGGCGGGATAGCTTGTGTTGACGGAGAGCTTCACGCGTTTAACGACGTGGGCAAGGTTTTTGTCTTTGAAGACGGAAAAGGAAAAACGTCTTATGACAAAAATAATAATCAGGATAAATTCAATCAAATATACGAATTATATATAGCGAACAAAGATAAGGTAACAACGGAAAACGGAAAAACCTTTGTCAACAATTTTTTTTCTGTTTCCGACGGTGAGGGAAATATTATAGTCAACAAGTTTTTATATGGTATTGTTTTCAGCCCCATATCTATGGTTATGGCTATAATAATGACCGTTCTTACCTATCTTTCTATAAGAAGATATAACAAAAAAGTAAGAAACCAAAAAATAAATACTATTTTCAAAAACAGTGTAACAGTAAAATAAACAACAGAATAGGAGAATTTAAAAATGACAGATAAGCTTTTAGACCTTTTGGGAAAATTCGCAAATGAATTGAGAGAAGAACCCGCTGTAAAAAAATATAACGAAGCAAAAGAAAAATATATTGTTGACGAAACAGCTCATTCTCTTATAAGAGAATACAACGTTCAGCATATATTAAAGCAAGAAGAAGAAAGAAAGGAAGACCCTGATAAAAAGGCTCTTGAGGATATCGAAAACAGATTGAATCAACTTATGGAGCAAATCCAGAACGTTCCTTCTATGAAAGAAATGAAAGCGGCTGAATTGGAGCTTGATTCTATGCTTTCCACAATAAATGAAGTTATAACAGCGGCAATATCCCCTGCAGGAGGCTGTTCGGGAAGCTGTTCTACTTGTGGCGGCTGTTCGTGATAAACGCTTTAATGCGTAAAAAACAAGAAATTTGGAAAGTTGAAAGACTTTTAAAAAGAAAGGTGGCATTCTTATGAGCATACGCATTGGTATTGACGTTGGGGGAAGCACCACCAAAATAGTTGGATTCAATCAAGGGGAGCTTTTATCTCCCCTCATTGTTAAATCCAGCGACCCTGTTGCCTCTGTTTACGGAGCTTTTGGAAAATTCGTTGCGGATAACGGAATTAAGCTGGCAGACGTGGACAAAATTATGGTAACGGGCGTTGGTGCTGCATATATAACGTCGGATATTTATGGTATAGAAACCATTTGTGTTTCCGAGTTTCTCTCGGGAGCAAAGGGCGGATTATATTTAACGGAATGCGAAAAAGCTGTTATAGTCAGCATGGGCACGGGAACTTCTCTCGTTTATGCTGAAAGAAACGGTGAATCGGAGTATTTAGGCGGAACGGGTGTCGGAGGCGGAACGCTGATGGGACTTTCCCGAAAAATGCTCGGGCTTAACGATATAAAACATGTTGTTGAGGTGGCAAGAGATGGAAATCTGGAGAATATCGACTTGAGAATCAAGGATATCTCCAAAAAAGACATTGGCCCTATTCTTTCGGCTGACATTACCGCTTCAAACTTTGGAAAAATGAGTGATTCAGCCACTACGGAAGATATTGCGCTGGGAATAATTAATATGATATATGAAACAGCCGCAATGCTTGCAATATTTGCCGCAAGAGAAAAAGGATGCACAGATATTATACTTATAGGACAGCTTTCGGTTTTCCCGCAAGCGAAGGAGCTTTTTAAAAACTTTGAAAAAACTTTTCCTGTGAAATTTATTATTCCGGAAAACGCCTCCCATGCTACTGCAATTGGTGCGGCGCTTATTAACAACAAGGAGTAACTGATTTGGAAACTTCAAGATTCAGAAAAAACATTTTTTCCATGCTTTTAGAAAAGGCTCGGGGCGAACGAAGCTTAAGGCAGTTTGCTGTGGAATGTGATATCAGTTACGTTCAGATGCGAAAGCTTGTGCTTTGCGCTCAAGAAAATCCGCCTCGTCCTAAACTTATAAAGAAAATTGCAGAACATTCCGCATGCGGAATAACTTTTGATGACCTTATGTTTGCGGCGGGACACGCCGCGCCGGAAAGAGTTGTCAGACCTCATTCCGAAGATGACGTTGTAAGGAAAATAAAAGGGCTTTCTCAAAAATCGAGAAAGCTTGCAGAAAGCTATATTGACTTTCTTGCTTACGAAGAAAGTAAAAAAACAAAGGAATAAAGAAAAACGGGGCTGTGAAAAACGTTTGTTTCTCACAACCCCATTTGGAGAATTCTAAATTAAAGTGTTTAATTAGAAACTTTTTAAGACAAAAATACAAGAGCGGCGATAGCGAAAACAAAAATATCATTATCTCCATCTCCGTCAAGAAGTAAAAGCAATGCGATTCCTAAAAGGATAAGGTCGTCGGCTTGAATGTTTTTTAAAAACGAAGAGCCGAACAAGCTTTTTTTCTCTTTTTTGAATACTTCTTTTGCTTCCGTTTCTTCTCTTTCGGGCGGTTGAAATTGCTCTGTTCTCATTCCGTGAAGCATACCGTCGGATTCAATTCCACCGTATGAGCTGTTAAACATTAGCTGTACCTCCTCCTTTGAGCTTTGAAACTGTTGTGGCTATGGTGATTGCTTTTATAACTGCATCTATTTTATCTCTTTTTTCTTCTTTTAAAAATGGTTTTATGGCAAGAAGAAGCTCTGCTCTTGAATTGTGAGCGGGAGATTTTGCAGCCTCCGTGATATCGGGGGAAAAGGGTGTTACTGACGCTGTTTGAGAACTTCCGGATGCGATTGCTGATATTTTGCTCATCATTTCAGGGTTAGATAAAATATCCATGACCTTTTTAGCTGTTTCGGTATCTATTTTTTTCACCCCCTGTGTTTAAAGGTTGTTTAGCTTTTTCAGAATTTCCTCGGCTTTGTTATCCTCTGATTTGCTGATTTTGTTTAATAGTCTTTGTGCATCTGATGAATCCATTTTGCCTATTTGCTTTTTTAGCGCGGGGATATCCGAAGCAAGCTTTTCGGCTTTTGAATGGCTCCCTCCCGCCAAAGAGTTGATTTCATAAATGAGAGAGCGAAACGCTTCATCGTCTAAATTAAGAAGTTTTTCTTTTGGAAATTCATTCATGGGTAAACCATCCTTTCGTAGTAGCTTATAGCTTTATTATATGTATATTGTTTGGGAGTGTGTAAAATGATTAAATGCAAGCCTGTTCGCGACCCTAAAAAAGCAGTGTTGCTCATAGCTTTGTTTTCTGTTATTTCTCTTGTATCGGCGGCATGCTCTTGCCTTTTTCCTTCTTATAAGGGGATATATCAGATAATATTTATCGTTATTATTGCCATAGGAATAAACATGGTTGTAAGATATACTATGACTGAAATGGAATACACCTTGACAGAAGATAGCTTTGAGGTGAGAAAAATTGTTGGTAATAAAGTTACCGTTCTTTGCTCTCTTGCACTTTCCGAAACCATTGTTTTAACGGATAAAAAAACATACAAAGCCAATGCAAGCTCATACGGATATATCACGAGAAAGAATAATTTTAATCAGAACGTTTGTGCTGATTCTGTAGTTTTTGTGTGCAAATTTAACGGGAAGAATATTCTTGTGGAATTTGAGCCTAATAAAGCTTTTTACGATTGCTTTATTCAGCGTATAGATGAATGTAAAAAATAAAAAACGTTTCCCGAAAAGGCGAGTTGCTTTTTCGGGTTTTTTATATTCCGCCTTTTGTGGCGTAGTATATTTCTGCAAGGCGTTTCCACGTTTCGGGACCTACAATTCCATCGGGAGAAAGAGAGAAAAATTCTTGAAACTGTCTTACCGCGGCGGCTGTTGCAGGGCCGAATTTTCCGTCTTCGGAAACGTAGTTGATTCCCGATATTGTGTTTCTTATGGAGTTTAACGCTTGTTGAACGTACAAAACGTTTTCCCCCTCGTCGTCTTGCCTTATGGGAGAGCCGGGATAACTTTCCAAAACCTCTTCTTCTTCGGGGAAATTTTGCAATAAAGAATAATAAACGCTTACTATTCTGTTCCAAGTGTTTTCGTTTATCGTTCCCGTTTGAGGAAGGTCGAAATATCTTTGAAATTCACGAACGTTGTTTGACGTCGTTTCGGTGAATATTCCCGTGGGGGCATTGGCGGGAAGCTCCCCGCCGAGAAAATAAGAGATTCTGTTTAAATACCATTGCATTCGGAGTATTTCAGTGCCTCTGTCACCAACGGTTAATTCTCTTCCGCCAAATTCATCAGATTCAACCCGTTCTCCCTCGGAATCAAGAGTGGCAAGCTGTTTTACAGCGGTGTAAATATACTGTATTTCATACCATGTATCTCTATCAACGATTCCTGTTATGGGAAGTCCGAATATTCTTTGAAATGCTCTTACGGATATTTCCGTATCTATATCAAAATATGAAGAAAGGGACAGAACAAAAGGCAGCTGGGGATAATCTATTCCGATTCTGTTAAGACGGATTTGTATGTTTGCCACAGCTTCGCCCGAATCTCCCGCTTTAAGCTCCCCCGGAAAAGAATCGGGCGGTATTTCTTCTACGGATGCTGTTCTTATTTCTATATTGTTCCCGTAATAATTGGTAAGTATTTGAAAATAATCGTTTCCTTCTCTGGCAAGGGCAACGCTTCCCCATTGAGAAAGTCCCTCGCAAGTAGTTTGCCTTCCGTCGCAGTAAGACGTAAAAAGCGGCTCTGATGAATTGAAACGTGAAACGTAATTTCTGAATAATCGGTCTACAATAGCGTTTGTTTCTTCAAAGGTACTTCTATCATAAAAAAACGCTTGGTCAAATGCAGTTGAACTTGTTATTTGAAAATCATATCCTTGAGATTTATACCATTGGGTATATACCCTGTTCAAAGCGAGAGAATTCTGGGCGTAAAAATTTGCAATAATTGCTTCTTCTGGCCAAGTTGGATATATTTCACTTGCAATGACGTTTTTTAAATATTCTGTGTATGGAACGGTAACGTTTCTGGCGTTTTCGTATGGCGAGCCTAAATGAACGGTTATTTCTTCAGGTATTACCACTTCTCCAAAGGTGACTATGGAATTAATAGGAACGTCTGGAGAGGTAGAGGGGCTTATCCTTCTCTTTTGGGGAGTATCAACAACGTATTCATCTTCCGAATCGTCTTCGCTTCTGAAAAGCTGAACTTTTCTAAAGG
>JAZRPU010000285.1:0-6403 GCA_045649365.1 Eubacteriales bacterium
AATGATAAGCCAACAGATAGGGATAACGACAAAAAAACAATATCTGAAACCATACATCACACCTCTATCTTCAAAATTTTTCTTCCCAACATATATGCACCAACGAAAGCAACTATAGCAATTGTTGTACATATAATGCCTGTAACAGTAGTAAAATTCTTTGAAAAATCGTCACTTGTCAGTTTTATCATACCAACAAGAAGAATTGGCATAACTGCCATAATGTTCTGCTCGTTTTTATTAGAAGCTACTTTTGTTTCAATTTCTGATTCTATTTCACATTTAGTACTTAAGATAAGGTGACTATTTCTGATAACGTCTTTGAGATTTGCACCTTTGGCATAAGCGGTTTCAAAAACTCGTCCGAAAACCCTGATATCTTTTATGCCGCTACGCTCACCAAAATTCACAAGCATACTTCCAACATCAATATTATTCTCAATACCGCTTATAATATTTTCAACCTCGTTGATAATAAATGCATCCGCCGGATACTGAACAAGTAAATCTTCTCTTGCTGCTACAAATGCACCGGGAACGTTTTTACCAGCGGTTATAGATGCTGCCAAAGAATCAAGAAGGTCAATAAATTGAGTTCTTAACTTCTTTTGACGGCTGACAATAATCTGCTCTTTTCGAATTGGTAAAAAAATCAATCCTGAAGCCAATCCGATTACCGACATCACTGTAATATCCAATATATACGTTAAAAGCGTTGGATTATCGTATTCATCCTTACCGATTCCACCGTAAAACAAATACGCTACTGCTGCACCGATAACAAAGGCTATAATAAAAAACAATGCTTTTTCATTTGCTGTAAGCTTATAAACCTTATAATTAAGCATAGTTCGATTGGTGCCTGATACTTCATACAGAGGTTCGCTATTTTCTTTTCTATTCTTTTTCATTTAGCAATTTTCCTCCTACATTAATTGAAAAAAGATTTCAGAAAGTGATAATTGTCTTGCCATTTGACGAACGGATGCCGACTGATACAAAGGAATTACTCCCAAAGTTCTTATTCCGTTCTTTTGAATATCGCTTGCATGGACTTTATTTCTTATTTCCCACATACGAGGGATAATATTAATATTAAACTGACCTTCTAAAATCTGAATACTTTTTATCGCTTTATCAAGCTTTGACGTTGATTTATCTGTTCCATCAGAAACAACTACAACAGAATTAAACATTTCAAGAAGTTCAAACATCTCTTGGGTCTTTGGAAACTCAAAATCAAAAACCACGTAATCATAGCATCCTAAAGATTTCAATTCGCGCAATAAAGTGATATAATCATCCTTTGTCATTTCCATCATATCAATAGGAACATTCACAGACGAATAGAAATATACGCCCGTAGCATCCTGCTTGACGGTGCTTTGAAGCTTCATTGCTCTGTTTGTTTTATTGCTTTTAACTGCATAAATAACATCGCTGAAATCAAATTGACCATCACAAGCAAAGAATGAATCCGAATCCCCGTAAATTTCAGTATTAATATACAAAACCCTGTATCCTTTACTTGCCATAGAAATCGCACATGCAGAAGCCACGGTTGAAGTACCTACTCCACCCGACGGTGAACAAAAAGCTATTGATTTCATTTCCCCATTATCATTCATGAAGTTGCTGACAATGTTAGGAACGTGTTCGGAATATATGCTTACAATTTGCTTATATATCAATTCTCCCTTTTGAAATTTACAAATTGCCTTATGATTATCAAAAGAGCTTATATCCAAACTATCCACCAGATATGCAAATCCGCAACGGGTTGGAATACGTTTAAAATCAATAGTGAAATTAACTCCGGACAAAAAGACATCTATGTTCTTTTCTTCTATACATTCCAAGGCTGCTTCCTGTTCTGTAAAAGAATAGATTTCCAGCTCATCTGCATACTTATTATTGAACATAGGTACTACTCGGCGTAAATACCCAATATCGCTCTCAAGAATCGCTAATTTTATCTTCATCAAAGTCCTCCGAAAAAGCTATAATAATTATAATTTCAGATATTTAAAATTATATCACTATTGCATAGCAATAGAAAAATTTGTAAAAAAATGACTTTATTTTGCTTAAAAGAACTATATTTCCACTTTAAGACCCGATATTCTCAATTTGAAGTCTTTCTTCAATGGGTTTGAAGTTCTCACAAGAGAGCCTGACACTTTATTTAACGTGGATTTTTCATCTTCTTTAAATACGTATAACGGATTTAATATTATTTCTCCCTTTTCACATCCAACAACCTCTGTTATTTCCATAGTTTTCCTTGTTTTATCACGAAGTCTGGATAAATGAATTATTATGTCTATCGCAGAGCCAATCTGATATCTGATCGCTTCCAAAGGCAAACCCGAAGCACCTTGAAGAACCATCGTTTCAAGACGGCTTAACATATCGTAGGTTGAGTTAGCATGTCCCGTTGAAAGCGAGCCATCATGTCCCGTATTCATTGCCTGAAGCATATCAAGAGCTTCACTTCCACGAACTTCACCAACAACAATTCGTTCCGGTCTCATACGAAGAGATGATTTTATCAAATCCCTTATTGTAATTTCCCCAACTCCCGATGCGTTTGCATTACGAGTTTCCAGACTAACCAGGTTATCTATTCCAACAATTTGCAATTCAGCAGAGTCCTCTATAGTAATAACACGTTCATCCTTTGGAATATAATTTGACAAAGCGTTTAGGAAAGTTGTTTTTCCGGAACCTGTGCCGCCACATATAAAAATATTATATTTTGCTTTAACAAGAACTTCCAATTTTTCTGCAATTTCTTCAGTTATTGACCCATATTCTATCAGCTTCTCTATAGTCATTGGCTCTTTAGAGAACTTACGGATAGTCAAAATAGGTCCGCTTAATGAAACAGGCGGGAGCACTACGTTAACACGGGACCCATCTTTAAGGTGTGTATCACATATAGGGTTAGCCTGGTTTACCTCTCTTCCAGAGCTACCAACAATTCTTTGAATAATATCTTCAAGCCGTCTTTGACTTTCAAAAGAAGCAGGCAATTTTACTACCTTTCCTTGTTTTTCTATAAAAATATCATCCGGACCGTTTACCATAATTTCTGTTACGGAATCATCACTTAAGATAGAATCAAGAATGCCAAATCCTCTTATCGAGCTGTAAACCTGCTGAACAAGATTAACTCTCATTTGCACGGTCATATACTGATTTCTCATTTGTTCTTCAACAATGTTTTCAATTTCAGCAACCAATTCATCATTGCTCAATTGACTCAAAGGAAGTTCCTCTGTAACTATTTTTTTTAGTGCTAAAACCAAATCCTGATCAATTTTCATTGCCATAATTCACACACCCTTTTATAAAATTCTAACAATTATTACCGTAGCGTTATCTTCTCCATTAAGCTTATCAACATTTGAAAGTATTTCCGTTACAGCTTCATTAGGAGTATTGGAACATGATATACTGTATAGCTCTGACGCGCTCATAACGTTAGTCACTCCATCAGAACAAATTACATAAATATCTCCGGAAAGAGTTTCACCCTTTGATATATATGGGTCGAGCATCAATTCCTTTTTATCCATACCAATATACTGAAGCAAAACCTTTTTCCCGCGCCCGCCAACAAAAGATGATATTTTTTCATCCGTATGATCTTCAGATATCTGAATCATTTTATCTTCTCTGATTCTGAATGCTTTACTATCACCCACGTTACAAGAAATAACTTCATCCTGCCAAAAATATACCGCAGAAACAGTCGTGCCAATCCTTGCATTAGAATTACCTTCGGACAAATTAAACACTGCTTCATTGGCTTTATCGCAAACATCAAGCATAAACTCTTTTCCAGGGACAGCTAATTCTTCAAGCTTTTTTATTTCTTCTGAAAAAACTGTACAAGCCGTAAAAGATGCTTCTTCGCCTTTTAACTCTCCGCCCATTCCGTCGAATACTGCAAAAATTGTTGGCTCTTCAGTAGTTCCCTGACATTTAATTGGGTTTTTCAAGCCTTTGTTACTTACAGAAAGTCTTTTTTTGTTAAAATAAAAATTATCTTCATTATGAGTTCTTCCATTTCCAATAAAGGACCCACATGCCGCTATATATTCAAAAGACATAAAACAATTACCTCCCCACAATGAATCCCAATACAGTAGCTATAATTGAAACTATAATTAAACCGTATGAAGCTATGTGAATTATCTTTGCAGCGCCTTTTATTTCTTTGTCACTTTTATATCCGTATGACCAGAAAAAAACAGCAAGAAGCAAAGCTCCAAAGCAAACCATACTGTTGAGAGAAAAACGAAATTTGAATATCATCTGTATCGCCATCAAAACCAAGGAATAAATACATAACGTTCCGCCAAAACGAACTTCTTTTTGAAAGAAAATAACAATCCCGGCAAAAAGCATCAATAAATATGTCAACAATGACAAAGTAACATCAATTGAAAAAGAGAATTGAATTGCAATGAAGAAAGCTTCAATACAATTGTATACAAGTGGCAAAGCTATCAAAGCCAGGCATGAGCCAATAACACGTTTGTTATTCCCTGCAAACAAAATGGTCACGCCCAACGCAACTGCGGGAACAAACGTGTAAGGAGATGAGTAATAATATGGATTTATAACAAACCAAACCACACACATGATTATAGCTAAAGGATATGCCAGAATTTTACACACCTTATTCGATTTAGCGTTTATATTCACAGGAGGGATATTTGAATTTGGCGTATTTGTCTTTTTACCGTTTGTATCGTTTGTTCCCTGCCAAAAGTTTTCTTGATTGTAGTTTAAATATTGCGATTGAGATTCAAGCACCGTTGTTTCGTTGTTTAAAACTGTTGTGCCTTCAGATAAAACTGTAGTTCCATCTGACAAAACTGTAGTTCCACCATCAATAACAACTCTTCCATTAGACGTCATATCATTTGTTGTATTCTGATGTCGTGGATCCATCCCGTTGGAGAAAGAATTGGATATACTCTTTATTTCTCGGTTTTCTCCCGATTGAACAAGAACATTCCATTCATCTATTAAATCGTTCTTGAATTCTGTTGCATTCTGATATCGTTCATGAGGATTATATGCACAAGCTTTCAATATCACTCTTCCAAGGGATTGGCTGGCATTACATGGTAACGGTGGTGTTACGCCTGACAATCTTTTGGAAAGTGCGGATTCATTATCCTTGTATGTAATAGGATTATACGGATCAAGAAAAGCAACACGGTTATTATTAAGCAAAGTATAAAGAACCATTCCCAAAGAATAAATATCTACGTTGGAGCCATATTCTTCACTCTTATATACTTCGGGCGCCATATAATTCAGCGTTCCTTTTCTTGAAAGATTTGCTTGAGTAGCTTCCATTTTTCTTGCTATTCCA
Organism: Eubacteriales bacterium; assembly: GCA_045649365.1. Lineage (GTDB taxonomy): Bacteria > Bacillota > Clostridia > Oscillospirales > CAG-382 > SIG653. The sequence continues at coordinate 5,396 of JAZRPU010000285.1, forward strand.
AAATCTCCCAGCTTATATTCGCCGAATCTGGAAATAAACACATTATCGGGCTTGATATCTCTATGAACAATATTGTTCTGTTCGCAAACCTCCAAAGCGGAGCATATATCAACTCCAAGTTTGATAACATCCTTTTGAGAAAATTCAGGATTGGAAACAAAGCTGTCAAAAGGTGTCAACAATTCCATTCTTATAAATATATCCCAACCGATTCCCTCTTGATGTTCAACTATTTTATAGTCTTCAATTCCAACTATATTTTTGGCACCTTTTAAATTATCCATAAGGGATATTTCGTTTAAAAGCCCATCTACAATGCTACGAAAATACTCGTAAACCTCATTATCAGACATGCCTTGAGATCTTGCATATTTTATTTCATTAGGACCTTTAGGAACAGTAATTACTTTTATAGCTGAATAAAAAGTCCTTCCATATTCCGCCCTTTTGGCTTTATAAACCTTACCAAAAGATCCCTCTCCCAAAACACATTCCTCTTGCCATTCGGGCCAAACTTCACTAATATTCATAATTTCAACTCCATTTATTTTTTGATTATTACTTCACTTTACAAGCTATTGCAGTTATATTATCTATACCGCCTTTTTGACAAGCCAAGGAAATCAAAGACGAAACTATCTTTTTTGTACTTTTACGATATTTCATGATTGCTAATATTTCCGAATCCGAAAGCATGTCGGTAACTCCGTCCGTACAAATTAAAATCTTATCCTCTTTTTGTACTTCAAAGTCACACAAAAATGGCTCAAGCCTCATCTCATTTTCAGGGATTCCAAGAAATTGTGTTAAGCCTGCTTTATATCTTGAACCGGGAGGCAGCTTTTCAACGTGGTCAATGGAGATTTGAGAAAGCTTGTCTTTCCTAAAGAGATATATTCTGCTATCTCCTATATTGCAAGCAAAAACTTTTTCTCCAAAAAACATCACAGAAGCTATGGTGCTTCCCATTCGTTTAAGAGAACGTTTTTTCGTTTCGTAACAAACTTC
>JAZRPU010000286.1:0-16386 GCA_045649365.1 Eubacteriales bacterium
AAAAAATCACCTCTTACGTTAACCTTGTGAATCCCGAATGTGCAGTTATTGTGGCAACACAATATAATCCATACGTGGAGTTCAAGAACACCCTTTTGGATATAGTATATAAGGGTATGGAAGATGGCGTTAACAAGCTCAACGAAGCTATAGAGAAAAATGCATCAGAGGGGGGATATATGGTATCTCCCGTAAAAAGTAAGTTCGATTCTTATAGCGGAGAGGGTGACCTTTACAATGCAGACATTAATTCAATGAACGTTGATTACCATCCCTCTGTTCATGGGCATAAGGTTCTGGCGGAAAGCTTTAAGGAAACAATTTCTCAAATTAAATATGTAAGCTATAAGGTGTATCATTGTTATGAAGCTCTTGACGGGTCTTTTGCTGAAATTGCTCTTGAGCAAAAAGCGGTAGCGGGAGTAAACCTCACCGCAAAGCCACAAGACGTAGAAGGCTTTACGCTTATTACTCACTCAAATGAAATCAAATCCGCCAAAGCGGAGGAAAACGCGGCGATGAAGCTTTATTATTCCCGCAACGTATATTCTGTAAGCTGGAAAGGTGCTGATGCTGTAACGGTGGAGGAATATAAATACGGTGAAAAAATAACCCCTGCCACTTTGAAACGAAAGGGATATAAATTCACAGGCTGGGATAAAGAAGTTCCCGAAACAATGCCTGCTGAAGACCTGACCTTTGTGGCAAGCTGGAAAAAGAATCTGAACGCCTTTTCGGGTGTTATTGTTGTTGGCGTTATTATTGCTTTGGTGGTAATTTCGAGAAAAAAGAAAAAATCTTGATAAAATTAGAATGTTGAGGCGGTGTTCGTATGAAAAACTGTTTTAAAAATATAATCTCTTTTGTAATTGTTTTATTGATTTCGGTTAACCTTATAACCGTTTCCGCAAGCAATGAAATTGAAACGATTATTTTCCCCGAGGATTATTCCATAGAATCCGTTGGGAACAATTACGGTTTGGGGGATAACGTTGATTTAGATGAATTTAGAGCGTATCTGCTTGAACAGCTCATGGCTTGTAATGGAATTATTGACGTTTCTCAATTTAAAATCCCCGGAGGTTCTTTCTTGGAAATTTATTATTTTATTGAATTTGCCATTCCCGAGGCGTTCCATTTCGATAGGATATACAGCGGAACTTCAAGAGAATATTATGAAACAATTTGTATTCTTTATAACTGCACAGGCGATGAATTTAAAGCCCAAAATGAAGAGTTCCAAAAAGTTGTGGAAGATATGGTGGATGGCATCAAAGGAAACAACGCTTTGTCCGACGTGGAAAAAGCACTTTTGCTCCATGACCGTTTGGCTTTGAAATGTGAATATGATTATACCTATTCAAAACGTTCTGCTTATGATGCTCTCGTAGACGGGGCGGGCGTTTGTGAGTCTTACGGTAAAGGATATTCTGTGTTGCTCAACGCTGTAGGCATTAAAAACGAAGCATGTCTTTCCGAAGAGCTTAACCATTTGTGGAATATAGTTTACATAGACGAAACGCCCTATCACGTTGACGTTACATGGGACGATTTAGCATGGGATAATGACCAAAGAGGAGTTTTGGGCTTGGTAGAGCATGATAATTTCTTAAGGTCTACAGAGGGATTTATTGAAACGAATCATACTGCTGAAGATTACACTTCAACTCCCACAGACACGACTTACGATAATTATTTCTGGCAAAAATCCCAATCCGCTTTCATTCTTCTTGGGGATGATATATATTATATCGATAAAGAAGCCAAACAATTGAAAAAGATGGGAAGCGACGAGGTCCTTTGCAACGTTTCTGATATTTGGGAGGCAGGGGATGGATACATTTGGAGAGGAATTTATTCCCGACTTGCTACAGACGGAGAAAATCTCTACTACTCATTAGCTGACGCTGTTTATAAATTCGACGTGGAAAGCAAAACCTCCGAAAAAATATTTGAGCCCGAATTACAAGGGATTGAAGCTATTTACGGAATGGTCTATGAAGACGGTTACATTATTTGTGATATAAACGTTGCCCCTCCCTATGGCGGCGTGGAACAGCTCAGACAAGTTTCTTATCTCCTTCATGAGATTGAAGAGCCAACCAAAGAAACCGATATTGTAATTTCACTTGATTCTTATCTTTCTGAAGAAAACGGATATTTGCTTGGGGTGAAAGAAGGAACTTTGGTATCTGAAATACTTTCTCAATTGGAAAATAAAGATGCTGTAGTTTGTGATAAAGACGGAAACGTTCTCGGAAACGATGACTTATGCAAAACGGGTTGTGTTGTTAAGTTAGCTTATGACAATACCGTTGTTGATTCTTTAACGGTTGCTGTTTCGGGCGACGTTGACGGAAACGGAGTTGTAGATGCAACAGACTATATCAGAATAAAATCTGTTTTCTTAAATAATTTTTCCGTGGAGGGTGAATATTTCCTTGCTGCTGACGTGGCAAAGGATAACGTTCTTGATGCAACGGACTTTTTGAGAATAAAATCCGTTTTCCTCGGAATTTAAAGCTTTGGGGAAATAAAATCCGACAAAGCGGAGAAAAGGCTTTAAAGCTTTATTATTCCTGTGGCGCATTTCTTTGTTAATTAAAAGGAAAAATCAAAAATCTCGCATAAAAATAGTGGGGTGGTGTTTATATGAAAAACTGCTTTAAGATAATCTCTCTTGCAATTGTCTTGTTGATTTCGGTTAACCTTATAACCGTTTCTGCGGGCAACGGAATTGAAACGATTGTTCTTTCCGAGGATTATTCTGCAGAAGCTGTGGGAAACGGATGCGTTTTGAGCGATTACGTTGATTTAGACGAATTTAAAGCGTATATGCTTGAACAGCTCACAGCTTGTAACGGATACATTAACGTTTCAAAATATAAATTTCCTCTCACTCAAGAGACCCTTATAATGATTGCTGAATTTGTTGAATATAGCATTCCCGAAGCGTTTCACGTCAGCGGTTATTTTGGCGGAAGCGGATTTGTTTACCTCAATACTCTTTTGGTTTATTATAACTACACAGGGGAAGAATTGAAAACCAAAAACGAAGAGTTTCAAAAGGCTGTGAAGGAAATGTTGAATGGCGTAAAAGGAAACAACGCTTTGTCCGACGTGGAAAAGGCACTTTTGCTCCACGACCGTTTGGCTTTGAAATGTGAATATGATTATACATATTCAAAACGCTCTGCTTATGATGCTATCGTAGGCGGGTCGGGTGTTTGTGAAGCTTACGGTAAAGGATATGCTGTGTTGCTCAACGCTGTAGGCATTAAAAACGAAGCATGCATTTCTGATGAGCTTAATCATTTGTGGAATATAGTTTACATAAATGAAACGCCATATCACGTTGACGTTACATGGGACGATTTAGCGTGGGGAACGGGCGAAAGAGGAGCTTTGGGCTTGGTAAAGCACCAAAACTTCTTAAGGTCTACAGAGGGAATCATGGAATCGAAGCATACTGCTGACGATTTCAAATCAACTCCCACAGACACTACTTACGATAATTATTTCTGGCAAAATTCCGAAGCCGCTTTCATTCTTCTTGACGGGGATATATATTACATCGACGGAAAAACCGCACAATTGAAAACGTTGGGAAGCGACGAGGGACTTTGTAAAATTTCTGATGTGTGGTATGCAAGTGCTATCTCTTTTTGGAAAGGGAATTTCTCCCGACTTGCTACAGACGGAAAAAATCTCTACTACTCATTAGCTGACGCTGTTTATAAATTTGACGTGGAAAGCAAAACCTCCGAAAAAATATTTGAGCCCGAATTAAAAGGGGTTGAAGCTATTTACGGAATGAGTTATGAAGACGGTTATATTATTTGTGATATAAACGTTGCTCCTCCTTTTGGCGGTGTGGCAAATCTTCGACAAGCTTCTTATCTTCTTCCTAAAGAGGAAGAAACGGATATTGTAATTTCCCTTGATTCTTATCTTTGTGAAGAAAACGGATATTTGCTTGGGGCGGCAGAAGGCTCTTTGGTGTCTGAAATACTTTCTCAATTTGAAAATGAAGATGCTGTAGTTTGTGATAAAGAGGGAAACGTTCTTGAAAACGATGACTTGTGCAAAACGGGTTGTGTTGTTAAGTTGGTTTACGGTGATACCGTTGTTGATCTTTTAACGGTTGTTGTTTCGGGCGACGTTGACGGAAGCGGAACTGTAGACGTAACGGATTATATCAGAATTAAGTCGGTATTTTTAGGAAAGCTTCATATCGATGGCGAATATTTCATTGCCGCCGACATGGAAAAGGATAACGTTCTTGATACCACGGACTTTTTGCGAATCAAGTCCGTTTTCCTTGGAATTTAGAGGGTTGATGAAATTGAAACAGTATAAAATTCAATTTTAATTCAAAGTGCGCTAAAGGGTGAAAAATCCCTTTGGCGCACTTGCTTTTGAAAAGCAAAGGTTGTGAAATGATTTTGGCGTTTTATTATTATTATTGTTCAAGGAGTAAATTATTACCGTTAGTTTGATTAAAGCTATTGACTTTTTTTTGTTGATGATGTAGAATACTATTTGTGAAATATTAATTTGTGAAAGGGTGCGCATTGAGCGCATAAAAAGACATGATAATTATATCTGAAAAGCTTAATTCTTCCATTCCGTCTTCTCTTAAATTAATGGAAAGCGGAACTGACGAGGAGCTTTGTCAATTCATAGAAATGCAATGCGAAAGCGGAGCGGGATATCTGGATTTGAATGCGGCTATGTGCTCCGATGAAATAAAAACCGCAAAGCGTATTGCAGACCTGATTATTGAAAACGGTGAATGCGGTATTGCAGTTGATTCTCCCTCTGAAAAAGCTATGGAAGAGATATTGGCGCATATTGACGGTAGATGTGACGTTTTGATTAATTCCATAACAACAACGGAGCGAATAGGAAATATTGACCTTGCTGTGAAATACGGTGCGGGAATAATTGCTGTTTTAACAGATGAAAGCGGCTCCCCCGAAACAGCAGAAGCGCGTTTGGAAAACGCCGACAAAATTATTTCCCGTTTAAGAGAAGCGGGAATTGAAGACGAAAAAATATATATCGACGTTATTGCTGAATCTTCTGCGGTAAGCGACCAAGCGGCTGCGGTTGCTTTGAAAACGGTGAAAATGATTCGCGATAAATATGAAAGCGTTCACATTACCTGCGGACTTTCAAATATTTCTTTTGGACTTCCCGAAAGAAAGGTTTTAAACAGCGCGTTTTTCTCTGCGGCGGCAGTTCTCGGAATGGATGCGCCTATTTGTGACATAACTTCTCCCTCCATAAAGAAAGCCTTTGCCGCAACGAAGATTCTTTTGGGTGAAGACGATTATTGTATGGAATATATTGAAGAAATGAGGAGCAGCAAGTGAAAAATAAAGGTACTAAAAAATCTGAAGACTTTGTTTCTGTAACAACGAAAAGCTTAACTGAAAAAAGCAAATATTTTTATTACAAGCTTTCCTTCTTTCTTGCCGCGGCGGTTGCTGTGTTGCTCGTTCTTCCCGTTGTTTTAGCGGGAGAGGGATATTTCCTCTATTACGGTGACTTCAACGTTCAGCAGATACCCTTTTATCAGCATGCTGTTGAAATGGTGCGCTCGGGCAACTTGAAATGGGACTGGGGAACTGATTTAGGCTCGGGATTCCTTAACAACTATGCTTTCTATCTTTCGGGAAGCCCATTCTTTTGGATAACTTGTCTTTTTCCATCGTCATGGACTCCATATCTTATGGCGCCCATGTACGTTATAAAGTTTGCAACCGCAAGCCTTTGTGCATTTATTTATCTTAAACGATTTGTAAAACGCCCCGAATATGCCATGATTGGCGGTTTGCTTTACGCGTTTTCGGGATTTCAGATTTACAACATGTTTTTTAACCATTTCCATGATCCCGTGGCGTTTTTTCCACTTATGCTCTGGGGAATTGAAGAAACGGTGCAAAATAAGAGAAAGGGTGTTTTCGCCTTCTCCGTTGCCCTTTGCGCCATGACGAACTACGTTTTCTTTGTTGGAAACTGCTTCTTCTGTGTAATATATTTTGTAATGCGTTTTTCGCAAAAATCCTTTAAGATAACGTGGAAAACCTTCTTCACTCTTGCTTTTGAAGCGGTTTTGGGCTTTGTTATGTCTTTGGCGATAGTTCTTCCCGCGGTGCTTTCCGTTATGACGAACAACCGTCTTGACAGAAGCTATTCCGAGCTTAAAAAAGCGCTTTTCTATATGGATGGCGGAAAGCTTTATGGTGTGAGATACGGTCACATTCTCCAAAGCTTCTTATTCCCGCCCGATATTCCCTCCCGTGTTAACTTCTTCTATGGACATGGAACTCGTTGGGCATCTAACGCCGCTTGGATTCCTCTTTTTGGTACTACGGGCGTTATTTCCTATTTCTTCTCAAAGCGCAAAAAGACTTTGAAATTTATGATTGTCTTTTTGCTCATCTGCGCTCTTGTTCCCGTTCTCAACAGTATTTTCGTAATGGGAAACACGGGATATTATGCCAGATGGATGTATATGATAGTTCTCATGATGGTGCTTGCAACGGTAATCTCCCTTGATGATGATACTATAAGCTTCCGCCCCGGACTTATCGGAAACGGAATCTGCTGTGCGGCTATAGCTGTTCCCGTTGCTCTCATGTGGTACAAAGACGAGGACAAGGCAGACATAATCAATTTGGGCAGAGGTCAGATGCCTATCTGGATTTGGATAAGCGTTGCTGTTGCTGTGGGTTGCATTATTGCAACACATTTCCTTATAAAATATTTCAGAGGAACTAAACATTTCACAAGAATCCTTGCGAGTGTTCTTTGTGTGGTTATCCTCGGTTACGGTTGGCTTCATACACTTCTGGGCAGAAGCCTCGGCTCTGACAGAGATTTCTTTATTGATGCCGCTATAAACGGTGAGCTTACTCTGGAGGACGATGAGTTCTACAGATTGGACTTCTACAGAGATAGCAGCGGAGAATTGGACAACTTGGGTATGTTCTGGAACTATCCCACAATTCAATGCTTCAACTCCTCTGTAAACACCTCTATTCTTGATTTCTATCCAAAGGTTGGAGTAACGAGAAACGTTGCATCCCGCCCTGAAAGTAAATATTACGGACTTCGTTCTTTCCTTTCAACGAAATATTCCGTAGTATCAACCTCAAAGACGAGCAAGCATAATACAGCGGGCTTCTCTTACTATGACACTCAAGTTTACTATACCTATTCAACCTCCACAACACAGCGTTCTTACGATATTTATAAAAATGATTACTATGTTCCCATGGGCTTTACCTATACCCATTTCATGACGGAAAAGGAGTTTGAACGTGTGGCTAAAGACAATCGTCATGCGCTCCTTTGCCGATATCTCGTTGTTCCCAACGATGAAGTGGATTATTACAGCCAATTTATGACACAGGTAAAATATGGTGATATCGTAAATTCACAGCTTGATGAAGAAAGCTTCTTCCAAAGCTGTCTTGATAGACTTGCTGGGGATTGCTGTGACACCTTCGAAACCTCTACAAACGGTGCAGAAGCTACGATAACCATGGATAAAAAGAATCTTGTTTTCTTCTCCGTGCCTTATGACAGCGGCTGGAAAGCATACGTTAACGGTAAAAAAGCAGAAGTTCATAAAGTATATTACGGATTTATTGCTATTGAATGTCCCGAGGGCGAATGTGATATTGAGCTTGAATACGATATGCCCGGTTTGGCAGTTGGTATTGTTGCCACAATACTTTCAGTTCTTGTTTTTGCGGGATACTTGTTTATTTGCAGAAAGGACAACGGAAAAGGAAAGCTTTTTGGAGATAACTACTATGAGCCCGAGGTTTAAGAAGGCGAATCCCATTTTAAAGCTTTCGTTTACAAAAATAGTATTTTTCGGTTTTGCAATTCTTATTGTTGCGGGGGGACTTATATTAATGCTCCCCTTTGCAACGGTAGAGGGTGAGGAAACTACCTTTTTGGGAGCAATGTTCACCGCCACATCGGCAACCTGTGTAACGGGTCTTGTGGCTTATGACACGGGAACACATTGGACTCTGTTCGGAAAAGCTGTTATATTGCTTCTGATTCAGATAGGCGGTCTTGGTTTTGTTACTATAATCTCCCTCTTTTTTATTATGATGAAACGTGACGTGGGTCTGAAACAGCGTATGCTTGTTATGCAATCCACAGGTGCTTTGGAAATGGGAGGTATATTCCCCTTTGTAAAGCGTATCGCCAAAGGGACACTCTTTTTCGAGGGGTGCGGAGCTTTGCTTTTTGCCATAAGATTTGTTCCGCAATTTGGTCTTGTAAAAGGACTTTGGTATTCCGTTTTCCATTCTGTGTCTGCCTTTTGTAATGCAGGGTTTGACCTTATGGGCGGATATAATTCTTTCGTCGATTATAAAGGTGACGTGCTTGTTAATTTCACGGTGTGCGCCTTGATTACTGCCGGCGGAATAGGTTTTTTCGTTTGGTCTGATTTGCTTAAAAACAAATTTCGATTTGCGAAATATCGTTTGCACACAAAATTGGTGCTTGTTTGCTCCATAGCTCTCATATTGGGCGGAGCGTTGGTTTTCTTTGTCCTTGAATATGAAAGCTCCCTTGCGGGACTTCCCCTTTCTGAAAAGATAACCGCATCTCTTTTTCAATCGGTAACAATGAGAACAGCAGGCTTTAATACGGTGGACTTCTCAAAGCTGTCTGACAGCGGAGTGCTTTTTTCCTCGTTTTTAATGCTTGTTGGCGGTAGCTCGGGATCCACAGCAGGAGGAATGAAAACAACAACTTTTGCTATATTGCTTTTGGCTGCAATTGCTTCTGCGAGGAGAAAGAAAGATATTTTCGTTTTCAAACGAAAGATACATGGAAATGACATTCTCACCGCTACAGCTATTGGAACTCTTTACATAATGCTGGCTTTCCTTGCAATTGTTGTTATTTCTTCTTTGGAAAGCTTCTCCTTATCTCAAATTATATTTGAGGTTATATCTGCTGAAAACACCGTTGGTGTTACAATGGGTATAACGAGAGATTTTGGAATAATTTCAAAGATAATTTTAATGTTCCTCATGTTTATAGGAAGAATTGGCGGTTTGACTCTTGCGCTTCTATTTCTTGAGGAGGCAGATGCCGCCGACGTATCCCGACCTACAGAAAAAATCCTTGTGGGATAGGGATTTACAAATTTGAAAGGATAAAACAATGAAATCGGTTTTGGTTATCGGCATGAGCCGTTTTGGTGCGCTTCTTGCAAAGGCGCTTGTAAAACAAGGCAACGAGGTTATGATAGCAGACATTGATGAAAAAACAATAAATGCTTTGGCTAATGATTTTTCAGATGCGCAAATAGCCGATTGCAGAAATGAGGCTGTGCTTAAATCCTTCGGAGTGGAAAATTTTGACCTTTGCTTTGTTACTATCGGGGATAATTTCCAAGCCTCCATGGAGATAACAAGTCTTCTTAAAGAGCTTGGAGCTAAAAAGGTTGTTTCTTTTGCCAAAAGCGAATCACAAAAGAAATTTCTTGAAAAAATCGGTGCTGACGAGGTAGTTTATTTAGAGCAAGCCTTTGCGGAAAAAATCGCTGTCAGCTATTCTAATGATAATATTTTCGACGTTATCGAGCTTAATGACGAATATTCTATATATGAGATTCCCATTCACCCAACGTGGAAAGGGAAAAGCATAAAGGATATAAACGTGAGAGCAAAATATAATTTAAACGTTTTGGCGGTGAAAAACAACGGAAAACTGAATCCCGCTCCCACACCTGTGTACGTTTTTGGGGAAACTGACCACGTTGTAGTTATGGGACGAGATGATGACGTTACCGCTCTCACTTCAGAGTATAAAAAATATAAAACGAGATAATATAATAGTTTAAATACGAAAAAAGGCAGAAAAAATGAAAAACACTAAAACTAACGTAAAAATCAAAAGAGTAAGCTTTATTTTATCAATTTTAATGATTGCGGGATTTATGTGTGGTTGCTCATCTTCTTCCGACAATATAGACGGTGTTGAAGCCCCAAGCGGAATGGTGGGAGTGACTAACGATGCTATACATTTTTCCGTTTGCTATCCTCAAAGCTGGATTTGTGACAGAAACGATGGAATGATAACCGTCAGCCCATCCGTTAATTCAGGAAGTAACGCTTCTGTTTCCGTTCACGAAAGCTCTGCTCTTTCCGAGGCCACAACTTCAGCAGAATATTGGGAAAAGGCAAAGAACGAGTTGGAAGAATCGGGAAGTAAATGCAATTTCCTTGAAAGTAATGAAATAAAGGTTGCGAATACCGATGCTATCTCCGCAGTTTACGGAATGCAAGTGGGAAAAAACACCTATAAGGTAACGCAGATATTCGTTTATAAATATATTGATTCTTCCCACAGAGTTTTCACCATCACTTTCACAGGTACTGAAGCAGATTATGAAAACGGCGAAATTACAAAGTCTTTTAATTCTATAGTAAATACTTTTGCATTCAAGGGCGAATAACCTTTATATACTTGACCTTGGAGGGTTTTTATGAAAAATAAAATTATCATTCCTATAATAAGTATTGCGCTTATAATTCTTACGGTGGTTTGCGGTGTTGTTTCCGTGACCCTCGCCAAAAACAAGGAAATCCGTTTAGACGAAAGCGACGTTTCCATGAAAGACATTATCGTTGACGGAAACAAAATGAAAGTCACTATAACTTCTTCCAATTCTCTTGGAATGAAAATAACGGGTAATACTTATACCTTTGAAAACGGAACGCTTAAATTCAAGCTCTACGGAAAGAGAGATGTGAAGTTGGGAGAGCCTTTGAAGGAAAACCAAGTAATAACTCTTGTTATTGAAGCACCGGGGGATATTGAGGAAATCTACTTCCAATATCTTAATGATAAAAAAGAAGAAACTGATTCTTTGAAATCCTTTTCGAGAGGAACTATATAATCCCTTTTTGTGATATTCAATGAAATAATCAAGCCGAAACAGGAGATAATCTCTTGCTTCGGCTTTTTTAGGCATTGCTTGTGATAATAACGAGTTGTTTTTTAAAAGCAAACGATAAATTTGATTATTTGTCATTATACGTGTGCTTTGTTTTTATCATTATATTATATTATATGTCCCTGTGGCTTTTGCCATTATCAATTACCTTTTTTTCGCCTTTTTTAGCAGTATATAGGGGGATTTAAAAAGCAAAGTCATAAAATGTTTACAAATTCGTGTCACATAGGTATTGACAAAGTTGAAAAAACATGGTAAAGTATTAGCACTTAAGAATAATGAGTGCTAAAAAATAATCAAAACAAATAGCACACAGTTAATCTGAAAACAAATTCATTTTTCAGTATTTGTGTTTTGAAAACGTTAGTGAGAAAAAAGGAGGAAAAATGGAGCTTAGCGAAAGAAAAAAACGCATACTTAAATCCATAATAGATGCATATATTTCATCGGGCGACCCCGTAGGCTCTAAATTTCTTACGACTCATTCGGATTTTACCGTTTCAAGCGCGACTATAAGAAACGAAATGAACGAGCTGGAAAGCATGGGATATCTGGAACAGCCACACACGTCGGCGGGTAGAATACCTTCCCCCATGGGCTACAGAGCGTACGTTGACGGTCTTATGGAAAGATACAGACTTCAGCTTGAAGAGATAGCGCTGCTTGATGAGCTTAAAAGCTTCAAGCTGGCTGAAATGGATAATATGATGGAAGAAGCGAGCAAGGTGCTTTCCAATATAACGGATTACACCGCTTTTACCGCTTTGACCAGACAAGGAGTAACTGCAAAACGTTTTGAGATTGTTCCTATAGATTCCGAAAACGTTTTGGTTGTTATGATTTGTGCCGACGGAACGGTTAAAACTCAAATGACCCGTTTGCCCGTGTCCTACAGTACAGAAAGCTTAAAGCGACTTTCCGATGCACTTAACGTTTATCTTGTGGGAATCACCGCTGATAAAATAACTTTGAGTGTTATTATGGCTTTGGAAAGCAGAGTTATGGGGGATAGTTCCTTGGTTTCTGCTGTTCTTAAATGTATATACGGAATGATGAAATCTGAAAAGGATGCGGCAGTCAATTTTGCTGGAATCCCGAAGCTGCTTAATTATCCCGAGTTTACAGACGTGAGAAAAACAAAAGAGGTTTTAGAGCTTCTTGACGATAAAAAGAGCGTTTTGAAAACGGTGCTTGATTCAGAGCCTGGAAAAACGTATATTTTGATTTCAGGCGAGGAACATGATACTGTGCCTCCTGACACAAGCTTTGTTTTCAGACCCATAACCGTTGACGGAGAAAGCGTTGGCGCATTAGGTGTCATTGGACCCAGAAGAATGAACTACAGAAAGGTTATAGCAAGCCTTGAATATATTGCCGATGGGTTGAATGATGACATTAAACATTCGAGAGAATAATCCATGATTTCATAAAGAAATAAGGAAAGGAAATGGAAATGGCAAAAAACAAGAAAAACGTGAAAGATAGTCCTAACGAGGCTGAAGAAATAAAAGAAGAGGTAAAAACCGAAGCGGAAGAAACTGTTGAAGAGGAAGCAGAAGTAACCGTTTCCCCCGAGCTTAAAAAGCTTGCGGAAAAATGCGAAGAGCTTCAGGATAAATATTTAAGACTTGCCGCTGAATATGATAACTTCAGAAAGCGTTCTGCGGTGGAAAAAGAACTGACCTATTCAAATGCATTTGCGAATGCGGTTTCGGGAATACTTCCTATAATTGATAATATTGAGCGTGCCGCACAATTTGCTACAGACGAATCTGAAATGAGCAAGGGCGTTTTGATGCTTAAAAAACAATGTCTTGATGCTCTTGACAAAATGGGCGTTAAAGCAATGGAATCCGACGGAGCGGAGTTTAATCCTGAACTTCACAACGCGGTAATGCATGAGGAAGACGATTCTGAAAACAAAAACGTTGTTTCGGAAACCTTCCAAAAGGGTTACACTTATGGCGATAAGGTAATTAGACACGCCATGGTAAAAGTATTGAATTAACATTTAAGTAAGAATAAAGGAGAAAAAATTATGTCTAAAATTATTGGTATTGATTTAGGTACAACTAATTCCTGCGTAGCAGTTTACGAAGGCGGCGAGCCTGTTGTTCTCACCAACTCCGAGGGCGAACGTACAACTCCCTCCGTTGTTGCATTTTCTAAAACAGGGGAAAGAATGGTAGGTCAGGTAGCAAAGCGTCAGGCAATAACTAACTCTGACAGAACAATCTCTTCCATTAAAAGAGATATGGGTACTGACAAAAGAGTTGCTATTGATGGTAAAAACTACACACCTCAAGAAATTTCCGCAATGATTCTTCAAAAGCTTAAAGCTGATGCAGAAGCATATTTGGGCGGAAAGGTTGATAAGGCAGTTATCACCGTTCCCGCATATTTCAGCGATGCTCAAAGACAAGCAACTAAAGATGCAGGTAAAATTGCAGGTCTTGAAGTTCTTCGTATTATAAACGAGCCTACTGCTGCAGCTCTTGCTTATGGACTTGATAAGGATATCGACCAAAAGATTCTTATTTTCGACTTGGGCGGCGGAACGTTCGACGTTTCTATTCTTGAAATCTCCGACGGTGTTTTTGAAGTTCTTGCAACTGCAGGTAACAACCGTTTGGGCGGTGACGATTTCGACGAAAAGGTTATGGATTGGATAGCTGATACCTTTAAGAAAGAAAACGGAATCGACCTCAGAAATGATAAAATGGCTCTTAAGCGTCTTAAAGAAGCTGCTGAAAAGGCAAAAATTGAGCTTTCAAGCACAACTTCTTCTCAAATCAACCTTCCCTTTATAACTGCAGACGCAACAGGCCCTAAACATTTTGATGAAACTCTCACAAGAGCAAAATTCAATGAGCTTACAGCAGATTTGGTTGATAAAACTCTCGTTCCCCTCAAGCAATGCTTGAACGATGCAGGACTCACTCCCGCACAGGTTGATAAAGTGCTTTTGGTTGGTGGCTCTACAAGAATCCCCGCTGTTCAAGAAGCAGTTAAAAACTTTATCGGTAAAGACCCATTCAAAGGTATCAATCCCGACGAATGCGTAGCTATCGGTGCGGCTGTTCAGGCAGGTGTATTGGGCGGAGAAGTTAAAGACGTTCTCCTTCTCGACGTAACTCCTCTTTCCTTGGGTATTGAAACCTTGGGCGGTGTTTTCAGCAGAATTATCGACAGAAATACAACTATCCCCGTTCAGAAGAGCCAAGTGTTCTCAACAGCGGCAGACAGCCAGACTTCTGTTGAAATTCACGTTCTCCAAGGCGAAAGAGATATGGCAGCGGGCAATACAACATTAGGCAGATTCAGCCTTGATGGAATCGCTCCCGCACCCAGAGGTGTTCCTCAAATCGAAGTTACCTTTGATATCGACGCTAATGGTATCGTTAACGTTAAAGCAAAGGATAAGGGAACAGGTAAAGAACAGCATATCACTATTACTTCCTCCACAAACATGAGTCAGGAAGACATCGAAAAAGCAATAAGAGATGCAGAAGCTCATGCGGGCGAAGATAAAAAACAAAAAGAAGCAGTAGATGCTAAAAACCGTGCAGAGAACCTGATTTTCCAAAGCGAAAAAGCAATGAAAGATTTGGGCGATAAGATTACAGACAGCGACAAACAGCCCGTTTCTGATGCTATTGAAAAATTGAGAGCAACTCTTGCTACAAATGATACAGAAGCTATCAAGGCAGATACGGAAGCTCTTGAAAAATCCTTCTACTCCATTTCTGAAAAGCTTTACGGAAATGCTGGTAATGCCGACATGGGCGGCGAAACAGGCGGACAAAACAGCGACGGCTCTTATGATGCCGATTTCACAGATTCCGCTGAATAATAATTAAATGCAATATAATATGTGGCAGAGAATCTCTGCCACATATCTTGCTGAAAGATGGGAATTATGGCAGATAAAAGAGATTATTATGAGGTCTTGGGCGTATCAAAATCATCCGGTGACGATGAAATAAAAAAGGCCTACAGAAAGCTTGCGAAAAAGTATCACCCCGACGTTAATCCCGGTGATAAAGCCGCAGAGGAAAAATTCAAAGAAGTCAACGAAGCTTATGGAGTTCTTTCCAATTCAGAATCAAGAGCCAAATATGACCAATACGGTCATGCGGCATTCGACCCTGCTTCTGGTGCGGGCGGATTCGGCGGCTTTGACTTTGGCGGATTCGGTGGCTTTGATATGGGAGATATCTTCTCCAGCTTCTTTGGCGGTGGTGGCGGTGGTGGAAAGAGCGGTGCTCAATCCCAAAGAGGAGAATCTATTGCTTTGCGCTTAAAGCTTTCCTTTGAAGAAGCCGCGCTTGGCTGTAAAAAGAAAATAGAGTTTACAAGAAAAGAAAAATGCTCTTCGTGTAACGGAACGGGTGCTGAAAAGCCAAGCGATGTGGAAACTTGTAAAACTTGCGGTGGCTCGGGACGTGTGAGAACTGTACAAAACACTATTTTTGGTCAAATGCAATCTCAAACAACTTGTTCTGCGTGCCGTGGCAAAGGGAAAACAATAAAGAATATCTGTAAAAACTGTTCGGGTACGGGATTGAAAAACGTTTCAAAGGCGTTAGACGTTAACGTTCCCGCGGGTATAGACGACGGTGAAAGACTCACTCTCCGCGCTCAAGGTCACATGTCTGCAACGGGTAATTCGGGAGATTTGGTCCTCGTTGTAAGTGTTCAGAAGCATGAATTCTTTGAACGTGATGGGGAGAATCTTTATTGCGAATTCCCCATAAGCTTTGCCGAGGCTGTTCTTGGAACTACCTTGTCTGTTCCCACTCTTGAAGAAAAGGTGGAAATAAAAGTTCCTGCAGGTACTCAATCGGGAACGGTGTTCTCTGTTCGCGGAAAGGGTATTCCTCGTATTAATTCAAGATCAAAGGGTGATTTTTACGTAACAGTCAACATTGACGTTCCTAAAAATCTCACAAGAGAACAGAAAGAAGCCTTGCTTAATTTCGATGAAAAATGCACGGGAAAGCCCTCTGCAAAGCGTCAAAGCTTCTTTGATAAATTCAAAAAATAACATTATGGGCTGTTCTTTTTATTTTGGGTCAAATATCAATAATTGTTTACAAATAAAGGTATATTTTGACATAATAAGGTGGTATAATACCCATGCTTTGAGGGAAGCAAGTTTTCTCAAAGTCTTAAATAAAGAAAGAAAAATAAACAAGAAAGGAAAGGCGTTAATAACGTCAGGACAGAAAAATGAAAAAGATAATTGCTCTTCTTTTCGCAATGATCATGGTTGTTTCCATGGTATCTTGCGGTGTTGTTGAAGAATCTTCTGAAGCTGCTTCTTCTGCTGCATCCGAAGCTGCTTCTTCTGCTGCATCCGGAGCTGCATCTGGAGCTGC
>JAZRPU010000287.1:0-3406 GCA_045649365.1 Eubacteriales bacterium
CAAAGGAGACAAAACAAAATGAACAAACGCAAAATTTCTTTTATCCTCGCGTTATGTATGCTGTTTTCTGCATTTTCAACAGTTGTTTATGCAGATGATAGCGTAACTTTAACAGGCGAAGCTCTTGAAGCTTTCTTGGAAGATTTATACAAAGAAGCTTCAGGTGGAACCAATGAAACCTTGACTGTTTCAAGCGAAAACGAAAACGTAGAAGCATCGAGAGAAATTGTAGAATCCGTTGTTTCAAGCTTCAACGATGAAGAGTTGCCAAAAGGTGAAGAAATTCCCGATGATACTATCTGTGAAGATGTTTCCGCGGATATCGTCGGTGCAACTTCAGGCACTTGCGGCGA
Organism: Eubacteriales bacterium; assembly: GCA_045649365.1. Classification (GTDB taxonomy): domain Bacteria; phylum Bacillota; class Clostridia; order Oscillospirales; family CAG-382; genus SIG653. The sequence continues at coordinate 354 of JAZRPU010000287.1, forward strand.
TAATTTAACATGGACTCTTGATGATAGAGGCACTCTTGCTATTTCTGGAACAGGGAAGATGGATTCATCACCGTGGGAATCCCAAAAATCTCAAATTAATACTGTCATTATCGAAGAAGGCGTTACTTCTATTGGTGGCTCCGCATTTTATGACTGCGACAACCTTACTCGAATAACCATACCCGATTCTGTTATTTCTATTGAGAACGGGGCATTTGTTGACTGCGACAACCTTACTGCAATAACCATACCTGATTCCGTCACTTCTATTGGTAGGCAGGCATTTCTTTCCTGCGACCGCCTTGCTTCAGTAACTATACCCGATTCCGTCACTTCTATTGGTGACTCTGCATTTTGTTTCTGTTTCGACCTTGCTTCAGTAACTATACCCGATTCCGTCACTTCTATTGGTGACTCTGCATTTAATAAATGTTCCAAACTCACTTCAATAACCATAGGTGATTCCGTTACTTCTATTGGGGAGAATGCATTTAGTAAATGTTATAGTCTTGAAACAATAACCATAGAAAATGATTATGTTTTATCTTATTTTGATTTTGACAGTTACTCAAACTTAACCACCGTTGTTTTAGAAAAAGGCGTTACTTCTATTGAGAAATCTACGTTTTCTAACTGCTCCAAACTCACTTCAATAACTATACCCAATTCTGTTTCTTCTGTTGGGGACAAAGCATTTTATAAATGCTCCAGACTTGCTTCAATAACTATACCCGATTCCGTTACTTCTATTGGTAATTCTGCGTTTTATGAATGCTCTAAACTCACTTCAATAACTATTGGTGATTCTGTTGCTTCTATTGAGGGCGAGACGTTTTATAACTGCGGTAGCCTTGCTTCAGTAACCATAGGTGATTCCGTTACCTCTGTCGGAGAAAAGGCTTTTTATAACTGTGGCAGCCTTGATTTAATTATTATACCCGATTCCGTGACTTCTGTTGGACACAACGCCTTTGAGGACTGTATCGGGCTTACTTCAATAACCATAGGTGATTCCGTTGCTTCTATTGGGGACAAGACGTTTTATAACTGCAATGGACTTGAGTCTGTGATAATACCAGACGGTGTCACGTCAATTGGTAAACAGGCTTTCGATTATTGCGACAATCTTAAATCAATAACGGTTGGTAAAGGTGTTGCTTCTGTTGGATATTATGCTTTTGGATATAATGATGCTAGAGTTATTGACGGCTTTACTGTTACAGGGTATGTTGGCTCTGCCACAGAAGCTTATGCAAAGGAAAACAACTTAATTTTTATAGCTGTTGACGAAACCACTGATCCTGACAGTAATTGTTATCTAGACAAGGCATCAAACACAATGCCCAACGTTGTTGCTAATACAACTGCTGAAACTATTATTTCAAACCTTTCCGCCTATGGAATTACTGCAACAATAACAGATAAAAACGGCAACACACTGAATAATACCGCAATGGTTGGCACAGGATGCATTGTTTTAGACCAAAACGGAAACACATATACAGTAATAGTAAAAGGCGACGTTGACGGTAGCGGAGAGATTGACATAACAGATTATTTAAAAATCAAAGCACATTTTTTGGAAATTGAAGTTCTTGAAGGTATATATTTTACCGTAGCTGATATAGACGAAAGTCAAGAAATCGACGTAACAGATTATCTTAAGCTTAAATCTCATTTCCTTTCAACTTCAAATATATACGAATAATTTTTTCGTATTTCGTAAAATAAAATCAGCACTATCAAAGCTGTTGCAAATGAGTGGAAAACCTCGTTTGCAACAGCTTTTTTGATTGATAATTAAAAAAAGCTTTCAAAATACAATAAAACTATAAACAAGATGAAAAAAACCTATTTTTTAAATGTCAAATATTCGATTTTGAAATTATCTATAACGATTTGCTCTGAATTAAGAATGAATAAGTAAAGTCTGATACGTCTGATGTGAATTGTTTTTTATAAAGTTGATATGCTTTTTTACCAATTGTTAGAATATTTGTTTGTGTGGTTTTTCAGAATGATGTCCCAAACAGAAAATTATCATCGCACGTCACTAAACACAAAAAGAAATCCGAACCCATCTCCTATAGGGAGAATTTGGTTCAGATTTTTGCCTTTTGGTGCGGGTAACAGGACTTGAACCTGCATGTCCTTGCGAACATAAGAATCTGAATCTTACGTGTCTGCCAATTCCACCATACCCGCGGATATGAAGTAATAAGTAAGAGTGAAAAGTGAAGATTTTCGGAAGTTTTTCGCTATGGCGAAAAACAATTTGAAAATAAAAGTTATAGGTGAGAAAAAATTCGCTCTTGTTATTACATTTTAGACCTTTAATTTTTACACGGAGTGAGGTCTCCGAGGTGGAGTTTACTTTTCAGATAAATCTTACTTTTCGACTGAGTCCACAAATATAAAAACGCATTTTGCGGATTTATCTCTTATATGGGATATTTTTTTCTTTAAGAAATTTCAAAAGCTCGTCAGGAGAGCCCAATTCGAATCCCGATTTGTCTAATATATAACATTGCCTATTTGAAATAAAAAGATAAATATCATACTTTGATTCCATTATCTTTTTTACAAGTGAATAATTTAGCTCAGCGTGGTCGGTTATGTTTTTATTTACTACTGAAACTTTTAAAGTATCCTCTAGAAATTCAAAAAAAGTATTGTTGTTTAGTCCAAGTGCCTTATTGATAGTAATCCGCGGTAAAATTAAATAACAAAAAACATACGTTATATCAAGAAATATAACAAGAGCGAAACAGAGCAAAATGTAGGAATCGCAGATTCCTAGAGCAAGAGTCCAAGCGAATGAAATGGAAATCAAAACGGTACATACAATCATAGCCGCCCAAAAAAACCTTTTTTTGAGCATGATGAAATCAATAAATCTTATTAATCGCTTTTTATCATAAATTGTTCGATTTGAAAATTTCATGCGTACTTCTCACTTTCCCTCCTCGTTTTCAATTTTCCATTTTCAACTTTCGCCTGCTTTCGTCACCGAGGTGACGATAGCTGAATCTTACGTGTCTGCCAATTCCACC
>JAZRPU010000288.1:0-2128 GCA_045649365.1 Eubacteriales bacterium
CAATTGCTTTAATCAATAAAGCGGCAACAACAGAAGAATCTACCCCGCCCGAAAGCGCGAGAAGAACCTTTTTATTTCCTACTTTAGCCCTAACCTTTTCAACTTGTTCATCAATAAAAGCATTTGCTAAAGCTTCTGTAGTTATTCGAGCCATAGAGTCGGGTCGGATAACTGTTTGTGTTTTAATTTCTTCCATTTCAAATAGCCTCCATTTTTAAAATATATCGTGCAAAAACATTATTTAGCGAAAATATTTTACTGCCGCTTCAAACATTCTAATATCATAGTTTCCAAGAACGTTTTTATAAAGTCCGCTACCAACACGCTCACTATGTCCCATTTTACCAAAAACTCTTCCGTCAGGTGATGTGATACCTTCGATAGCGTACATTGAGTTATTGGGATTATATTGAACGTCTAAAGTTGCATTATCCAAAGCATCAACGTATTGAGTTGCAATCTGTCCGTTTTCTGCAAGCTTTTTAATCAAAGCTTCATCTGCAAGGAATCTTCCCTCACCGTGAGATATCGGAACAGAGTAAACATCTCCAACGTTTGTAAGAGCAAGCCAAGGAGATTTGTTAGAAGCAATACGTGTTCTTACAATCTTCGATTGATGTCTTCCTATGGTATTAAACGTTAGTGTTGGACATGATTCATCTGTATCAATAATCTTTCCAAAAGGAACAAGTCCTAATTTTATGAGAGCTTGGAAACCGTTACAAATACCGCAAATCAAACCATCTCTGTTATTAAGCAAGTCGTGAACACCATCTTTGATAGCCGCATTTCTGAAGAAAGCAGTAATAAATTTTCCGCTTCCATCGGGTTCATCACCGCCAGAGAATCCTCCGGGAATGAAAATCATTTGAGATGTTTTAAGAGCATTTGCAAATCTTTCAACACTCTTTTGGATTCCCGACGCTGAAAGGTTATTTATAACAAGAATTTCAGCTTCAGCTCCAGCATCTCTGACAGCTTTCGCAGAATCAAATTCACAGTTTGTTCCAGGGAATGCGGGAATTAAAACTTTAGGTTTTGAACATTTAACAACTGAAACTCTATGAAGTTCACCGCTATAATTAAATGTTTCAACGTTGGCAATAGGATGTGTTATATTACAATTATAAACACTTTCAAGTTTGTTTTCGTAAAGAGAAGATAAATCCTTAAGGGAACAAGTTTCTTTTGCGAAAGAAATTTCTGACTTATCATTTACAAATCCAAGTTCAACGCCCTCATTAACAGAAGAATCAACCTCAACAACGAATCCACCATAAGAATATCCAAAAATATCATTCAAGGAAAGAGCGGTATTATATTCAAATCCAAAACCGTTTCCGAAGCTCATTTTCATAATAGCCTCCGCAATACCACCAATTCCAGATGTATAGCATGAAACAGCTTTTCCGCTTCTGATGAGGTTTGTTACTTTATTGAAAATATCTAAAAGAGAAGTAGTTACAGGCAAATTATTACTATCATATTCAGGTTTAAAGAATATAACCTTATTTCCTGCTTTTTTAAATTCAGGAGAGATAATATTTGCTGTTTTAGAAGTTGTAACTGCAAAAGAAACCAATGTTGGAGGAACATCTAAATTTTCAAATGATCCACTCATGGAGTCCTTACCACCGATTGACCCAATTTGAAGTTCCATTTGAGCTTTGAATGCACCAAGCAAGGCAGAAAGTGGTTTTCCCCAACGCTTTCCGTCTTTACCTAATTTCTCAAAATATTCCTGGAAAGTCAAATATACGTCCTTAAATTCAGCGCCTGTTGCGATTAACTTACATACTGATTCAACAACAGCAAGATATGCTCCATGATATGGGCTTTCTTCTGAAATGAAAGGATTATATCCAAAAGACATGAGAGAACAGTCATCAGTATGCTTTTTCTCCACAGAAATCTTTTGAACCATTGCTTGTATTGGTGTGATTTGGTTCTTTCCGCCAAAAGGCATAAGAACAGTTCCTGCACCGATAGTAGAGTCAAAACGTTCACTAAGACCGCGCTTTGAGCAAACGTTTAAATCCTCTGCAAGTGTTTTATAATTATCTGTAAACGTTCCTTCGATTTTCTTACCTGAAAATACAGCTTTTGCAGGGCAAACGTCAATATGTTT
>JAZRPU010000289.1:0-12312 GCA_045649365.1 Eubacteriales bacterium
TATTATTTTCAAGAATCCCTCTCTCACACAGACGTATAATAACGGTATAAGTAGTAGTTCTTGACCATTGCAGTTTATCTTTGCAAAGCTTTGCAAGATTTGAAGCGGACATGGGCTCGTTTTCCCATAAAATAAGGCAAAATCTATATTCACTTTCAAAAACCTTTGGCACGTTTTTCATTTGATATACTCCTTTTTAATTTATTATTTTATTCTACATCAGAAGAAGCGTCTTCCGTAGGGTCTGTAGCGTTTCCTTTTCCATCGTTGGTAAGTTGCGGCAATAACGAATATTTACCGATGCAAAGCAGGTTTCCGTTCCAATTTGATTTATCGTTGCAAAACGCTGTTTGCACAAAAGCATATCTTCCAAAGGATGATACGTTTCCACCTATGGTTATTTCATCAAGCGCGACACAGTTGAAAAAAGCGTATGTATCTATCTTTTCCAATGCATTTCCTAATACTATCGATTTTAATTTGCTACAGTTTCTGAAAGCTTCACACCCTATTTCTTTGAGATTTTTTGAAAAAGTAATTTTTTCAAGAGAGGTGCATCCCAAAAATGCGCTATCTTTTATAATTTCAACAGAATCGGGCAAAACAACGTTTTCAAGCTTAATACATTCTTCAAACATACCAAATCCGATAACCTTTGCACCGTTGGCAATATTTACTGTTTTTAAGTTTTCGCATTCTGCAAAAACGTGATATCCGCATTCTGTCAAAGGGCTGATTTCAACGGATTTTAGCTTATTACAATATATAAATGCATAGTTTGACAAGGTCTTTACCGATTGGGGAAGCTTTACGCTTTCCAATTCATAACAATGAGCAAAAGCACTCACTCCTATATATTCAAGAGTTTCGGGGAAAACAACGCTTTTCAGCTTTTTGCAATAAGCAAATGCATTGTTGCCAACAGACGTAACACCATCTTTTATTATTATTTTTTCAATATTTTTGTATTTCTCATTATCAAAGCCTGTGTTGATAAAGCTTCCGTTGGCAGGATAATTAATCATATTTCCCGTTCCGCTAATTACAAGAACGTTTCCGTCTACCAATTCATAAACCAAATCGTTAAGGCCGATGGGGAAATCATATTTGTTATATCCCGTTTCTAAAATTTTTCCTTCTACCGTAAAAGTAACGTTATCAACCTTATAAAATTTAATTATTGTGTTGAAAAGACAACCCATTGTCATTTCTTCTTCCAACGCTCCCGAAGAGATAGCATCGCCAAAAGCTTTGGAAAGGTCTATTTCCGCGGTTTTTCCCTTTACTTCAAATGAATATGATACGATTCCCTCGGGAATAGCTTTCAACTCTGCAAGCTGTCTTATAATATCGTCTACTTCTCCGTTTGTTGTAGATTTGACAATACTGAATCCCGTTACGTCTGAATTGCGAACGTAGAGGTCTATGCTTTTATCAACCTTATGGTTAAAGCCAATGGGAAAATCGTATTTGTTATATCCCGTTTCTAAAATTTTTCCCTCTACCGTAAAAGTAACGTTATCAACCTTATAGAATTTAATTATTGTATTGAAAAGACAACCCATTGTCATTTCTTCTTGCAATGCTCCCGTGGAAATAGATTCACCAAAAACTTTGGAAAGGTCTATTTCCGCGGTTTTTCCCTTTACGTTGAACGAATATGATACTGTTCCATCAGGAATAGCTTTCAACTCTATAAGCTGTTTTATAATATCATTTATATCTCCGTTTGTTGTAGAATTGACAATACTGAATCCCGTTACGTCTTTGTTACGAACGTAAAGGTCTATGCTTTTCTCAACAACAGAAGAGCTTTCGTTTTCTTCATTTGATGTGTCTTCATTTGATGTGTCTTCATTTGATGTGTCTTCGTTTGATGTGTCTTCGTTTGATGTGTCTTCGTTTGATGCATCTTCTTTTGAGGCTTCACCCATTGAAGCTTCTGAACTTACTCCGCTTTGAGCACTTTCAACACTCGCTTCACTCTCTGCAATTTCCGAATTTTCAATGCTTTCTGAACTTTCAACGTCTTTTTCAGGTGTTGTAAAAAAGACAAAAGCTAAAGCAACACAAATGGCAACAACCAAAATAATAATCCAAAGTAACGGTTTTTTATAAGAAAATATGTTTTTCACTCTTTCTTTCACTCCTATCTCTCCAAAGGCTACAGGACACGCGGATATTTTTGAGCCTTTAATACTGCATTCAAGCAATGCAGAAGCGTAATCCTTTTTTCCCTCAATATCAAGAGCTTTTAATACCTTTTCGTCACATGCACATTCAACATCCTTGCAGAACAAACTGAATGATATCCACACAAGCGGGTTAAACCAATGAACTGATAATGCAACAAAGGCAACAATCTTGCTTAAATAGTCAAATCGCTGAACGTGGGATTTTTCATGAGCTATGATATATTTTTCTGTTTTTTCGGACAAGTTAAAGGGGATATATATAAAAGGCTTGATTATTCCCAAAACAAAGGGAGAATCTATGGCTTCGCATTTTCTTATCCCCTCTTTATAAAGAGAAAAAACAGAAACTTTCTTTTTCAGCTTTACATATTGCACTACACCGTATGAAAGCATGAGCAATGCGCCAAAAATCCAAACAACACCGCAAGCTCTCACAAATTCCTTCGATAAGAAAATTTCCTTGCTTTCAGCTTCCTCGCCCACATTTTCTTCAAAGGAGGGCATTTCCCCTTCGGATACTCCTCCTTGGGATATAACCCCTGCACCGCCAAAGGATTCCTCCGCGGAGAAAATCGGGCTGAAGGATTCTTCTTCGCTTTCAACAGACTCTTGCTCCAAACGGGAAAAAACTTCTTCACTTTCCAAAACGTTGTCGTTTTCTTCCGCGGATTCAAAGGATATTTCACTTTCCAAAGGGGATTCGGAGCTTACAAATGACATTGGCTCTTCTGCTTTATACTCCATTGAAAGCGGTGGAATAACTCCAAAATCACTTTCTATGGTAATCGGAACTAAAAGCTTTATTCCAACTAACGCCCAAAGAATACACATAGTCCACTTTGGAGCTTTTTTGGAAAATATTCCCCGCAATATAAAAACAACAAGAATCAAAAAGCTTGCATAGATGCTTGATTCAATTATTTTTAAAAACATCTCATTCATTTTAATCTCCTTTACATAGACACACTCAAAAATTTATATGCATATAATTTCTCAAAAACGTCTAACGTATTCGTCAAGTGTAGTCTAACACATTAAACAACGTTTGTCAATACCTTTTTTCCTTTTTACATAATTTTTTTTGCAAAGAATAGAAAGCAAAAAGAACTGTTCAAAAATCGTTATTGCCTTGAACAGCTCTTTTTCAAAAATATTTAATAATCGTTTGTGGAATCTCCGTTCCCGCTTACGGGAATCGCTTCTCCTAAATATGTAGGCTCGGGTTTGAAAATACACCAAAGAAAATCCTTACATCTGGCTACAGCTTCTCTGGTTTCTCTGTAAAATTCATTCTGATACCAATAAACGTCAGATGCCACTCCATAGGTTTCCATTCCCAATTTTTCCGAATTATACATTCCGCGGTATAAATGATATTCTTGAGTCACAACTATAACTTTAGATGCCTTGAAGATTTCCTTTGCCCGATACATTGTTTCATAAGTGGAGAATCCCGCATGGTCCATGAAAATATCCTCTGAGGGAACGCCTGCAGATATTGCATACTGTTTCATAACGCCAACCTCGTTATACCCTACTCTTCCATGGTCACCACTCATAAGAAGCTTTGGTGCGCCTCCGTTTTTATATATTTCTATGGCAAAATTCAATCTGTCGCGGAGCATGTCGCTGGGCGTTCCGTCGCTGTGGATTCCACAGCCGAGAACTATAATACAATCCACGTTTTCAAGAGAAGATGCTTCTTCAACGGTTAAAACGTTTTCATCAACAGACCCTTTCACATATAGGTTTATGGATAGCGTGGCAATGCCCACAAGCAAGCAAAAGCTCATAAATCCAACAATTGTACGTTTAACCCATTTTTTAGCAAAAAGATTTTTTGCTGCCCCGAACGTTCCCAAAACAGCTCTTTTCATTATTCGGGTTAATTTATTAATTCCATTTTTCGCACCTTTAATTATGCACGAAAAAGATGTTTTTGCTCTGTTTAAAAATTTATTAATCATATTCATACCGTTTCTTTCGGGGATTTTGTTGTTTTACTGCTCCCCCAACATAACACAATATTATGTAATAAAAGCTTTCCTCAATTTGAGTATATCACAAGCTATAGACTGTGTCAACGGATTTTTTATGGAAAAAAGATATTTTAGAAATCATTTTTTCACCGAGGTAATTTAAAAGCCTCGATTAAAACCAGAAATACTATGACATAGAAAAACCACCCGAAATAACGTTCGGGTGGTTTTCGTTAATTGAAATTGGCTTTTACGCTAAAGCATAGCAGAAAATATATTTTATTCGCTAAAAATTATTTTCCAAACGCCTTTTTTCTTTTGCATACATAAATAGCCAAAGCTAAAGAAATGAGCGCGAAAGAGATATAAAGGCTGTATCCCCTGTCCCCAGGAGAAGGAACGTCTTCTTCAATTTCAGTTGAAGGAGCAGAGCCTTTTTTACCTATCAACAGCTCTTTTCCCTCTTCTATGGATAGTTCAATAACTCCGTCTTTTGTTACAAGGGAAATTGTTTCTTTCCATTTGCCGTTTTCGTCTTTCTCAAAAAGAGCTAATTTATCAGAGCTTACAAAACCAAGATTTTCTACATAAATCATAAGTTCAGACCCTGCGGGAAGATGAGCTGATGACAAGAAATCTATCATTGCTTTTCCGTCGGCAAAAGAATATCCCTTGCTTAACGTAATGGCGGTATAATCCGTTATTTTTCCGCCATCAAATAAAACTGAATAAATAGTTTTATCTTCGTTTTTCATTTCAACGGTAAGAGTGATTTTTTGTTCTTTAAGAATTTCAAATATCTCTTCGCTTATAGTTACAGTTCTGTTAACAGAAAGAGTATAAGAGCCATCTTCGTTTTTGCTTAATCCTTGGAGAATATCTTTGTCAATTCTTTGTGCTGATTTTACTATAGTTTCGGGTTTTTCAAAAGTGTAGGAAGAGTCTTCGATAGTTTTATCTATTTTAAACTTTACAGACTGACCTTTACTTGATTTTGATACTTCTTCGCTGATTTCAATATATTCAAGTCCCCAATCAGCACCCACGCCTGCATCGTTCTTTTTTACGGTTATTTTTTCAATAGTTCCGATGGATTTATCAACGCCAACGTGGAAGCAATCCAAATCACCTTTTTCAAAGTTATCTCCGTCACCTGCATATACATCAAGCTCAATTTCACCCGTGTTACCGTTTGTGCCATAAATAGTAAGCCAGATATCAGAGTTTGTACCCGCACCGGAAGAATTTTGCGTTTTCACTTCCAAATAGAAAGAGCCTGTATTACCTGAATATTTTCCAAAATTAATATATCCTTCTTTTTCAAACCATTGTCCAGACTCGAAAGTGAATCCATCAGAGCCGCCTTGTACTTTAGTTACTGTAAAGTTTGAAAGCAACCAACCAGCCGCCGCATTGGAATGGTCAGAATAGAAGAAAGCGTTTGTACATTCTTTAAATCCATCAGGAGCATATATGGGGAACGTATCTGTATCACCTTTTTCAAAAGCGTCATTATATTGATTTATATCACTTAAGTCAACGGTGCTTGTGACTATTCCATTTTTATCTTTGAGATAAAGAGATATATTAGAATCTGTTCCCGAATTTGCATCACTTCCCGTTGTTACCGAAACTTCGTAAACGTTGTCGTTGGGAGAAAGTGTTGTACTTGAATTACCAATCCATCTTCCGCCCCATACAGTAATGCTATCTCCACTCAATTGACCAGTTATAGTAATTTTACCGGGATACCAATGATTAGAAGAGTTTGTTTTCACTTCAACAGATTTTATTTTACCAACGGAAACACCTTTTACAGTTCCCGTCCATGATCCTTTATCATTTCCACAACCAGATGCATACATCCAATCAGTTTCACCCTTTTCGCCTGTGAGCTTGAAATAAACACCGTCTGTAGTAACACTGTTTGACCCCTTTGTATATGCGGTTATTTCAAAGGATTCGGGGTCGTATATGCTATCTCCACCATTTGTGAATCGAGAAGAAACACGAAGATTATTTGTCTTAACCGTGCTTGCAGAAGATGAGCCTCTGTTGAAGCAATAGTAGTTTCCATTTCCTGTAATTTTTATACCGCCGATATCTTCGGAATAAATTTCATCACCTAAATAACTGTCAGATATAGCTATTTTTCGTGAGCTTTTTACACCCGAAGCGGTTACCCTGGAATTTTCAATGGAAAGATAGTTTGTTCCGTTTTGAGTATCGCTTCCATAAACGTTTATTTTTTCGTCGGTTTGAACGCTGAATGATCCTGTGGATTTAATTATACAGCTTATACTTGAGCCTATTCCCGCGCCAATGGTGTAAAGCTGTTCACCTGTAGAATAAACGTCACTATTCACAGATAAATCTGAGCCTGATGCGGTCACGTCAAGACATTTGATAGTCAAATTCATTCCGCTATGGCAGATTCCAGCCCCACCACCTGCACCTTTTGCAGTAAGGGTTTGGAGTTCGTTATAAGAGATTAGTTTATCTTTAACGCCAACGAGAGATACTATCGCTTCTTTTCCTTTAATAAGTATGCCATGGGAGGCAAGAACAGGTGAACGATAGTCATAATGCTTGTAGATATCCTCAACAGTTACTTCTGCAGACGTACCCGAAAACGAGTTTTTACCTTCAAACGCCACTGAGCAAGAACTGTTTATGGTGAGTGCGGCTTCGCTATGTTTTTTTGCAGAAACGTTTAAATTTTTAATGGAAACCACGTCACCATGCTTTGTTCCCGTTACTAAAACAGAAGAATTTTTTAGAGTAATATCGGGGTTAGAAATAATTGTTCCTTCGCCGTTAAATATTATTTTCACGTCAGATATATCGAGATCAATTTTGCTCAAGTCCAAAGTCTGACCTGACGATATAACAAATGTTTTACCGTCTACAAGACCTTTATCGTTAAGAACGAGAGTATTGTTCTCTCCATATTTTGTTTGTGTAAGAAGGTCTTTGTATATCAACATGGGAACAAAGGAAGAATCATTGTAAATATCTATTGTGGATTTTCCTGATGGAGAATTTGATGCTTCTGCTAAAGGTAACACGGGAATAGTCCAATATGCGTCCTTAAGCAGTTTTACGGAAAATTCTTCACTATAGAAAACAAGATGTGTTAAATTCTGTGGGAGTGAAGCCAAATCACATCCGTTAGAATCTCTTAAAGTTGAAAGAATATTAGTCCAACCATCCATAAATAAGGGTTTATTGCTGATTAACTCATAAAGTCCATCATCGGAATATTTTCCGTTTAACATAAAAGATGGACGATAAATATCTTTTCCCGTATCGTATTTATTTGTTGAATCACTATAAATTTTTTCTACAAACGCGCTTGATTTGATTCCTTCAGAGATAATTTTATAATATTCTCCCGTTGAATTATCTCTGATTTTGTAAGCTTTATATGTTTTTCCATCTATAGAAATTTCCGAATTGACTGTTTCAGGCTGAACAAAATCAGGGTACATTTTTCTTATTTCTTCAAGCTTTTCATCTGTCAGATAATCCTTTACTATATACGATGCAAATTCTGTAGAATCAATCATCGCCGCAGTATTAAGAGCGATTCCGTATTGAATATTGAAGAAATAATCAGGGGTATATGCTTTGTAAGTCTGATTTTCAGGGTCAAGACTTGCTTTATATGTATAATATTCTCTATACAGTATGAGCATCTGTGTCTGGATGTCGATACATGTTTGTGTAGCTGTTGCCAGATGTTCGGTTATTTGGTGTTCAAAAGGATATCTTTCTCTAAGATATGCTTCATAAGCACCTAAATAACTTACGTTGTAATCAGAAGCTTTATCTGATGGATTCCACAAATAACCTGGAAGCTTTTCCAAATCCGAAAGGAAAGCGTAGGAGTTTCCTTCTTCAATAACGTTTATAAACATGGTAACCGCCATGTCAAACTCTGCTTTTGCTGTAGTGATAAAAGCCATTTGTTCATCGTTTCTTGTAGCTTCGGGGTATTTTTCCTCAAGACTTGCAAGCTTTTCAGCAGCGGTTATAACGGACTGATAGTTTCCCCAAGCTGCTTGATATTTGGATATTATAGAATTAAGCTGGTTAGTAGCTTCTACCAACGCGCTGGCAGTGGCATATTGGTCCATTTTATCTGAAATATCCGAAAGCTGTTTTTCTATGTTTGCTACGCTAATTTTAATTTCTTCAACGCTTACTGCCATTTTTGCGACAGTTTGTTTATGCTGAAGCTCTGCTCTTGTAGCAGGGTCTTGCAATGCAACGAGTGCTTTGCTGAGATAAGGGATATCTTCTTTAATAAGCAAGGTTGTAAGCTCTTGCACAGCTCTTGTACATGCCCAAGATGCAAAGCCTTTTAAAGCTCCCTGCATAGCAACACTGACTCCCGAAGCGGGAGGAGCGGGAAGCTGCGCAACCGCAGGAAAGCTTATGTTTTGCTGGTACATAAATACGTTTAATGTGTTTCCCGATGATGATGCTCCAGGAAGTGGAATCAATCCCGACCCTGGTACTACTGACGTAACGGGCACAATAGCACTAACATCTGCACGAACAGTTGTGTCTGTGAACGAAATCATTGACATAACCATCAAAAATGAGAGAAAAATGCAAAGCGTCGATTTACCAATGTGTTTTTTCAATTTCATAAGATGTTCCTTTCTTGTTAATTTAGTCGCTTTCAAGAATTTATATTTATAAATACATTATACACATCAATCTATAAATGTCAATAATTATATGGATATTTTATAAATATTTTTTGCAGTAATTACAAAAAAGCCTTTTCGTCATGTAACGAAAAAGCTTTTTCGGTAACTTTATTTAATTTATAGAATTGAGAAAAAGAATTTAAAGATTTGAAAAAGAGAAAACGACACATTTTGTGTCGTTTTCTTACATATTATCGTGTTATATCAATTCCCATGGGAAACAAAGCCGAATAGCATTTATTCTAATCAGCATTTGTGCGATTCCCTTTTTTCAAAGCCGCATCAGCGCGGAAAAGCGATGAAGATTGGACAGCCATAACCCGAAGCTGTACTGTCGTACAGCGAGAGGGGATGGATGTTCAAAGCGCAAAATGCTTTATATCGAAAGAAAACGGTACTTTCGTACCGTTTTCTAACATATAATTATTTTTTTGAAAAGCTTTTGCAATATCAAACTAAAAGAAGTTTAATTTACACTTTCATTTTGCGCGGCCTTCGCTCTTTTATACAAGATTAATTAAAAGCGCGAAGCACTTTTTTCCTTCAAAATCACATAGTGATTTTGCCTTGCAATTTTAGGTGGAAAAAATAGTGCAGATTGGAAAAACTGAATCCGAAGCTGTACTGTCGTACAGCGAGAGGTGAAGTTTTTTCAAAGCACAAATGCTCTCATTTAAGAGAGAAAACGACACATTTTGTGTCGTGTTCTTACATATTATTGTGTTAAATTGAAAATTTCAGGGAAACAAAGCCGAAAAGCATTTATTATAATCAGCATTTGTGCGCTGTGCACATTTTTTTACCCTAAAATTTAGTACATGCCGCCGCCCATAGATGCAGCCGCTGCCGCCGCATTAGCAGCTGCCTGTGCATCTTCTTTCTTTTCTACAACGATTGTTTCTGTTGTGAGAACCATAGATGCTACGGAAGCAGCATTCTGAAGTGCAGAACGTGTAACTTTTGTTGGGTCAACAATACCGTAGGAAATCATATCTACGAACTTTTCTTCATAAGCATTGAAGCCCCAGCCTTTTTTACGGGAGTTCTTAATTTTTTCAATAATAACAGAGCCTTCAAAGCCTGCATTTTCTGCAATCTGTCTAACAGGCTCTTCAAGAGCGCGGAGAACGATTTTTGCACCTGTTTTTTCATCGCCTTCGCATTCTCTTACAACCTTTTCAACTCTGTCCATAACGTTAACGAAAGCAATTCCACCACCGGGAACGATACCTTCTTCAACAGCAGCTTTAGTAGCGTTGAGAGCATCTTCAACACGGAGTTTCTTTTCTTTCATTTCAACTTCTGTAGCAGCGCCAACCTTAAGAACAGCAACGCCACCTGAAAGCTTTGCAAGTCTTTCCTGAAGCTTTTCTTTGTCAAATTCAGATGTAGAAACTTCGTATGCGGCTTTAATTTGAGCTGCACGAGCTTTGATAGTTTCAGGGTCGCCTGCGCCCCCAACGATGATTGTGTTTTCTTTATTTATCTTAACCTGTTTTGCACGGCCAAGCATGGAAAGTTCTGCAGTTTTAAGTTCAAGTCCGAGTTCTTCGGAAATAACTTCACCGCCTGTAAGGATAGCAATATCCTTAAGCATGTCTTTTCTTCTGTCGCCAAATCCGGGAGCTTTAACAGCTACACAAACGAAAGTTCCTCTGAGTCTGTTAACAATAAGTGTTGAAAGTGCTTCTGCTTCAACATCTTCAGCAATGATAACAAGCTTTTTGCCTGCTTGAACTATCTGTTCAAGGAGAGGAAGAATTTCTTGAATAGTGGATATTTTCTTATCTGTAATGAGAATAAGAGCATCGTCGATAACAGCTTCCATTTTTTCTGTATCAGTTACCATGTAAGGAGAGATATATCCTCTGTCAAACTGCATACCTTTAACACATTCATGATAGGTTTCTGCAGATTTGCTTTCTTCAACAGTAATAACACCGTCTGCTGTAACGTCTTTCATAGCGTCTGCAATACGTTGACCAATATCAGGATCACCTGCGGAAATTGTACCAACTCTTGCAATATCATCGAATCCGTTAACCTTCTTGCTCATTTCAGCAAGACCGCCAACTGCTGCGTCAACAGCTTTCTGAATACCTTTTCTGATAATCATGGGGTTTGCGCCTGCAGCAACGTTTTTCATTCCTTCACGAATGAACGCTTGTGCCAAAAGTGTTGCGGTTGTTGTACCGTCACCTGCTGCATCGTTTGTTTTGGTTGCTACTTCTTTAACAAGCTGTGCGCCCAAGTTTTCAAAAGGATCGTCAAGCTCGATTTCCTTTGCAATTGTAACACCGTCATTAGTAATGAGAGGTGCGCCATATTTCTTTTCAAGAACAACGTTTCTGCCTTTAGGGCCCATTGTTATTTTAACTGCATTTGCAAGAACGTCAACACCTCTGAGAAGCGCTTCTCTTGCTTCAATACCATTTTTAAGCTCTTTTGCCATGTTTCATTCCTCCTTTGAATTACTCTACTATAGCAAGGATATCATTCTGTTTAACGATAATAAGTTCCTCGCCCTCGAATTTGATTTTTGTTCCGGAATACTGACTTGTAATTACTTTATCGCCTTTTTTAACGTACATAACTACTTCTTTATCGTCAACAATTCCTCCAGGGCCTACTTCGATAACCTCTGCAATTTGAGGACGTTCTTTTGCAGCACCCGTTAAAATAATTCCGCTTTTTGTGGTTTCTTCGGCTTCTGTCATTTTAATAACAACTCTGTCTGCCAATGGTTTAAGTTTCATTTTAATTCCTCCCTATTTATAAAAAATGTTTTATTATCTTTAGCACTCTTTGATTCGGTTTGCTAATCACAAGGTAAATTCTACCACTTTTCTTTTCTCAAGTCAATAGCAGAATGCTAAATTTAACATTTATTTAATATTTTTCCTATTATACGTAGATTTTCTTCAAAAAAGTCATTTTTTCCGCTTCTTTCTCCACAAACAATATACGTTATAAACCAAGTCAATAAGAAGGATTATTCCAATGCCTGCAAGAATAAAGACACAGCCTGCCAACCAACCTAATGCGCTCCAGCCCTTAAAAAAGTCCATATAATCCAATATAAAAATTATCCCAAATTCCACAAGAAAGAGAACTATATGTACTATTGTCATATTTGCTAAATACCGACGAAAATTCTTTATGTTGCTTTTCAAAAAGAAATATGCAGGCGTTGCAATTAAAAACACCAACAAAAGAGCGAAAAAAATCATAGGGGTGCTTATCAATCCTTCATTGCCGATAAAAACCAAACCGTTAACAATGAGATAAATTGACAACATAAAAAACAGGCTCTTCAAAAAAATCTGCTTATTTTCAGAGCATTTTACAACGCTTTCTTCTTTAGATATTTTCATAGGCTACTCCTTTCATTTTTGAGCTTTGAAATACTGGTAAAGA
>JAZRPU010000290.1:0-6529 GCA_045649365.1 Eubacteriales bacterium
ATAAAAAATACCTTTTGTATCAAGTCGGCAATTTTCAAAGGAAGGAACTTTTCATAAGCATTAAGAACACCGTTAAAGGTAATACATGGAAAGCTTATAAGACTATACATTCCCGCTATGCAATACACAACCTTTAATTTATCTAATTCTTCCGCCGAAAGATTATAATATATAGTATTCAAGCAGAAGAAAATCACAACCAACGACAATAAAATAATAGCATCGATGATTAAATAGAGCCTGTAGATAATATTGAGAAATTTGTTAAGCTCTTCCGTTTTGTTTTCTGCTCTGTATTTTGCAATATATCTTGAGGTGGCAGAGCTTAATCCGAAATCCACCAAAAACATTGCTATAAGAGAATTAGCAAGGGTATATAAACCGTAATCGTTTCTCCCTATCTGCTCTATCATCCAAGGGGTATATATTATTCCCGCAATGATGTTGAATCCAATTGCGAAATAATTAATCAACGCGCCTATTTTCAATTGTGATTTTTTATTCCCCATATAAGTCACCTGTTAAAAACAATCAAAACGCGAAAGGCGAACATATTCACACAAACCGCTCTTCAACGTTTTTTCAATAATATCAGTTTTTTATACAAAGCAGGAGAAAGCCATATCAATACAAAATACAAATGGAACAACCGAGCACCTTTAACTCTGTATTTCCAAGGCTGAAGCAAAACTGATTTTGCATCAACAACGTATTTTCTCAATTCCTCAAAATGTTCAAAATTATTTTGCCTAACGCTACGGTGGAGATAATTAATTGCCCGAAGCGCAACGTTGAATTTCCAGCTTTTTTTCAATCTGCTGTTTTTCTCAATAATGGAATAAGAATGAATCTGACTTACGCTATTATATATTTTCTCGTTGACACCCCCCTTTGTGCAAGAGTCTTGCCGTGTATAATAAAAATAGCAAACTTTATTGCTCAAAAGTATTCTTTTCGTTTGACTTATAAGCTGATAATTAGTTATTCCATCTTCTCCGTTAACCAAAGAGGTATCAAGCCTTATTGTTTCAAACAGCTTTTTTTTATACAGCTTACTCCACAAACTGCTTCTCACAGATTTTGCACACAGCAATTCGTGCAAAGCCTTTTCTTTATCAACAAAATGAAGCTTTTCTTTTTTTGCTTCCGGGCATTCTCTTTCAGAATACACTTTATTTGTATAAATCCGCCCGATTTGAACGATTTCCGCGTCATATTTTACGCAAAGGGACAACAAATAACCGTACATATCTTCCGTAACGTAATCATCTGAATCAACAAATCCAACATATTCTCCCTTTGCCGCATCAAGCCCTGCATTTCTGGCAGCAGAAACTCCTGAATTTTTTTGATGAATTACCTTGATTCTTTCATCTTTATTTGCATATTCATCGCAAATAAATCCGCTTTTATCCGTAGAGCCATCATCTATCAATATTATCTCAAGATTTTTATGAGTTTGCGCTAAAAGAGATTCTATACAGCCTGAAAGGTATGATTCTACGTTATACACAGGAACGATAACGCTTATTAATGCTTCCATAAATTCTCCTTTAGTTTTAACACTTTTTCTCCTCAATTGAAGGAAACGTATTCTGTATATGGCTTTGTCAAATCACACACTTGATAATAATGATGTCCCGCTTGTTCTTCAGCGGGTAGCTCTGCTCTCCAATCACCATATTTACGGGTAAGATACTCATCAAATTTTTCGGGAACGCGAACGTCAACTCCCTCAAACTTAACCCCTAATCCCTCTCCGTAATGGTCTTTGGGAGAATATTCAAGTTCTCTTTGCCAATTTCCATGGTTACATATAAGGTCAGAATCCTCAATGCTCCAGCGCGAAAGAAGCAAATTTAATTTTTCAATATTTTTTTGTGTTTTCTTATGAAGACCTAAAATTCTGCCCAATATTCTCAAAAGCTTTGATTTAACCGAAGCTTCGGGATTTTTCGCATAAGCACAAAATATTTTAAGCTTAAGAATTTTCTTTTTAATTTCCAATTCTCTGATATCCTTTTTTTTCCTCGGATACCCGTCAAGAGGAAAAACGTCTATATAAACTCCATGATTTATATCAAGATTTGAAACGCTTTTTTCTATATACGTTGTTCGTGAATCCCTTATTTTACAATAAAGATAAGGTAAATTCTTATCGGTTTTATAAGTCTGAACAAAATAATATTTCGGAAGCAAGCTTTGAGCTTTCTCGCAAAAAAGCTCATAATCCTTCCTCGGAAGTCCTACGTCCATGTCATCATCCCATGGGATAAATCCATTATACTTAACCGCACCCAAGGCTGACCCGCATACAAGAAAATATTTTAAACCGAGCTTTTTGCAAACCTCTGAAAAAGCCTTGAATATTTGAAGCTCCCTTTGTTGAAGTTCGTTCATCTCAAACCTCGCTATATAAATCAACGTATTCTTTGAATTTATCCTCCGCATTAAACGTTTTCGCACGCTTAACACAAGCTTCCTCCGAAAAAGGTTTTTCCGTTAAAATTCTGATTATTTCTTTTTCCAAAGCTTCCTCATCATTCCACTCAACAAAAGCCCCGCACGTTTCATCTATTATCTCTACACTTCCCCCTGTGTTAAAGGTTACAACGGGAGTTCCGCATGCAAGAGCTTCTATATTGACCGTAGGAAAATTATCTTCTCTTGTTGGATTGAGAAAAAGGTCTGCTACGGAATATATTTCTGCAAGCTCTTCTTGATTTTTCGTTCTGTGAATGGACAAAATATTCTCGGGAAGCGTTTTGTCAATTTCATCATTAGTTCCAACTAAAACAATTTTATATTTGCTTTTATCAAGCGTTTCTGCCAACTTTACAAAAAAGTTGATTCCTTTTCGCACATCCCATATAAAAGCAACGCCAAGGATAATTTCTGTATCCCGCGGAATTTTATATTTTTCGCGGAAATTACTCTTCAAAGGTCTGAAAACAGAAAGGTCAATTCCGTTATTAATAATTCTGACGGGATATCCCTTTAAAAATGACTTTTGTACCATTTCTTTAAGCCACAAGGATGGAGTTACAATAGTCATATCCAAGCCGCTGAAGACTTCTTTTTTTTGGTGGAACAAAGTCTTGCTCCTGTCGAAGAAAAAAGAATATGCACCTTTTTCTTTACAATTTCCGCATTCTTTTTCCCACTTATCACAACCTGCCAAAGTAAAATAGGGACAATAGCCCGTAAACGCCCAGCAATCATGAAACGTCCACACAAGCTTTGTTCTATTCTTTTTAAAGTATTCAAATAACAACTCAACGTTGCAATCGTGACCATGAATATTGTGAAGATGAACAACGTCAGGCTTTATTCGTTCAAGAGCTGAAATTATGTTTTTTGTGGATTTTTTTGAATTGAAACCGTAATTCCCCAATACTCTGGCTTTAAAAGCCTGTTTTTTTATATATTTTTCGTCAGCATAAGAAACTCCAGCTTCAAAACCGTTTGTTCTGTAGCTATACAGAATATAGTTCTCAATATTTTGTGCCTTGAGCAATTTGCTTATTTCAACACATATTTTTCCTGTGCTTCCCACACCGCAGGTAGCATTTATCTGAACTATTTTCATTGACAAAGATCCTTTCATTGTTCCCAAAAAGGAATATACGGATAAGTATGCAAGGCACTATTCCCCGTTAAACAGCCACGATATACTATATAAAGAAAATACACGGTAAAAAATACGACAAGCACTGTATATGCAGGGCGGACAAGATTCTGCATTGTTTTTTTTGTATTCTGCAACGCTTTAGATATAGCAAGAGGGATAAATATTATATAATAATAGTTAAGCCTCATCGCCAAAGTATGAACAGGAGCAAAGCATTGAAGCAAAACTGCCATTAACAGAATATTTCTCAGTCCTATAAGCTCACGGTCTGATTTTTTTTCATCGGTCATAATATAGCAAAATACCGCAAATATTATAAATAGAATCAATGTCGTTATAGCACCTGTAGACGTAATCTTTGAATCATAGCTTTCGCCGAAAAGATACGCAAATATTTGGGTGAGAACCGTGAAAATCCGTCTGTTGAACACAAAAACAACAGTTAAAAACGGAACTACAAATATAAGGTGCTTTCTTTTGATTTTAAGATAATACAACGGATACAAAAACAAAAGCATAAACGCTGAATGGTGGAATCCAATTGCAACTAATACGAAAAACAAAAACTTTAATGGTTTTCTTTCTCTGACATATCTATACGCTATGGTACCAACAGAAAAGGCGATAGCTTGACGAAAACCCGAAAACATCATAATGAACGTAGTCATGTTGACAAATAAAACGATTTTAAGAAATCCGTATTCTCTGTCTTCGCAATACAACTTTGCAATGGGCATCAGGATTATTGCGGCTGTAACAACCATCATCCATCTGAAATTGTCAGTAAGCTGACTGATGCTCCAGCACAATATCCAATATAAAGGGTCATTCATAGAAATTATCTCTTTAAATGACAAATTGGAATATTTATAAAAATAACCGCTATACACCTGCACGTCGTTTCCAACCGTTTCTGCTCTCAAGGATAGCAAAATAAACAGAATGAAAAAGAACACAGGCATCATAAAGCTGTTATTCAATATTTTTCTATCGTTGCCCATTGCGATAAATATTCTTCGACTGCCTCGCCTCTTGTCAGGGAAATATGCGAACAGCGAAAACAAAAGGGGAACGAACAAAAGTATAAGATACGGTACCATAAAAAAACAAATGTCCTTAAAAATTCAGTTTAATATTCCCGCTGATGTCAATAAACAAAATAATTATCCAAATCACTTTGTAACTATTTTTCTGAACAGTAAATAATATGCTTTTCTTAAAAACGGTCTTATTTTTCCGTAGCTCCAAAGCATGTAACCTTTTATTATATCTTTAAACGAAAGCAAATTATTTTCTTTTCCCACTCGGATAATCTCTTTTACCTTTTCCAAGCTTAAATACTTTGAATCAGAAAACAAATACAACTTTAAAAAATTATAATTCTCATCACTTGCTTTGACAAAGCTGTTTGTTAAAGCTTCACACACAATACTGCATTCTTTTCTGAAAAGAGCTTGTCCTGTTTGAGTAAGCTGATTTTTATGTATTCTTGTGCATACTAACTTGTCATCTGTAAAATAGAGCGTATGTCCGCCAAGAAACACGTTGTACCACATAATTCTATCCTGACAAAATCTCAAGCTTTCGTCAAAGCATCCCGATTTTTCAAAAATCTCTTTAGGAATTAATAAGACACAACCGTTAAGAGTCCTTTTTTCAAGCAAGCCTTTAAGAACTTCCTCTGAACTATGCAATTTAAAAGGGGAAAAAAGCAGTTCCGATTTATTTCCTGATAAAAACTGTGAATCTTCATTTATCATATTATGTCCACAGCCTACAATGGTGTTTTTATCAAATTGCTTTATCACTTCAACTTGTTTTTCCACCTTATCGCTGCTGTATACATCATCGTGAGAAAGCCATGAAAAATACTCCCCATTCATTTCTCTGATACCAACGTTAAGTGCGCTGGAAACACCACCGTTTTCCTTGTGAATATATCTGATTTTATCTCCGTATGAACGAGCAATTCTGTCTGTTTCTCCCCCGTCGGAAGACCCGTCGTTTATAACGATTATTTCTATATTTTCATAAGTCTGTGACAATGCGCTGTCAATAGCTTCGCGCATATAATCACTTCCGTTGTAAACGGGTATGATAATTGAAACAAGTGGATTTTTCATATTGCTTTCCCCTACCGTTTTGAAAAGGCAAAAAACTTTTTGTAAATGAAATTTTCAAAGATGAAAATAGTTTTCCCAAATTAAATGCATAAAATTTCACTCTGTATTTTAACATGAATATAGGGTTTTGTCAACTATTTATAGAACATATAAAACGTAAACATACTTTCTCAACTATTTGAATAAAAGCGTAAAAATTAAAACATTTTTTCAAAAAACTGTCGCCCTTGTTATTTTTAAAAAACAGTCTTTGTTATGCATTTTAAAGGATAATTACATCCTTTATATGCATATAAAAGACTGCTTACAATATATTATTTTGAATCTCTATCGCTCAACCAATTCCATATTCCCCACTCAATGGGTCTTTAAAAATCGGAAGTCGCGGCTGAACAAAGGTAAAAATTAGAAACGTCAAAGCTATAATACATAAAAACGAAAAAGCCATCGTTTGAGAAAAGCAACGTTTTTTCTCTTTTTTGAACATGCGGTATTCCATAAAATAAGAAAACGCTGCAGAAATATAAAAAATAGCAATATTGATAAAAGATGAAGAACGACCGAAAATTCCATTATAACTGTAAAACAACACGGGAATAGATATAATTCCCATAAGTATTCCCCAAAGCTTAACACACCAATAGTTTTTCAATTCCATGCCTATAAGATGTTTTTCAAAAATCGAAAACACGAACATGGGAATAAACAATATTTTCATGTGTTCCCAAGTAGATTCATTTACCGAAGAAAAAACCGCCGACACAACGTTCCCCCC
>JAZRPU010000291.1:0-4389 GCA_045649365.1 Eubacteriales bacterium
GCATTCATTCCGGGAGCATCCCCTCCGGAAGTTAATACACCAATACGCTTTATTTTAGCACTATTTCCCATTTTCAAAACTCCAAAACATTAAATCAAAAATAAAAACACAACGCAAGTAAGTACAATTGCTATAATAATCAAGCTTTGAACTATAGTCAATTTTTTTATTTTAACATTAATTATAAATGCAATACCTGTGATTAAGTACATTAAAGCAAATACTATCGAAACTGCACCTACGTTTCCAAACAACTTGTAAAGCAACATCATCGGAGGAACTGTTAAACAGCAAACAGGAATAGGAACACCAGTAAAGCATTTCATATTCAAATCTTTAGTTTCTTCAACCGCCTGAGTGTTAAAATATGCAAGTCGAATAGCACCGCAAACTGCATAGATACCAAAAGCAATAAGATGATAAAGCTTATCAAATCCTGCACAATACGCTATAACAACAGGAGCAATTCCAAAACTCACCATATCGCAAAGAGAATCTATCTGGATTCCAAAAAGCTTTTCTTTTCTTGTTCTGCTTCCATATCCTCTGGCAATTCTGCCATCAAACATATCGCAAAGTCCAGATACCAAGAACAATGCCACCGCCAAAATTATCTGATTCTTATCAAATTCTGTGGCGCATCTGGCATTAATTGAAACTGCACAAGCTGAAAGAGCAGAAACCAGTCCCAAAAGAGTAACAGCATTTGCAAGATTATAATATCCTATAAACAAAATATTCCCCCCAATACAGAGCACTTATTTTTCACATTCAATTCAAGCTTTCAAACATTCTGATGTAGCTTTCATATCTGGAAACAGAAATTTCTCCGTTTTCCATTTTCTTTTTAACAGCGCATCCGTCTTCCTTTGTATGAGAGCAATCTCTCCAACGGCATTCGCCTTCCAATTCCCTCATTTCCGGAAACAAAAGCTTCAATTCTTTTTTATCAACAGAAAGAAGCGTTCTGAAATCCGTATCTTTTTCCTCATAAGACAGCTTTTTATCAACTTCAAGCCTTGTGAATCCTGGAGAATCTCCAATATATGTATTCTCTCCCACCTTATGAAGCTCTGTGTGCCTTGTGGTGTTTTTCCCTCGCATCAATTTAATGCTCAACTCTCCCGTTTCCACATTTAGAGAAGGATACATTGCATTAAGCAAGCTTGATTTTCCCACACCGGAAGCACCCGTGAAAATAATGGTTTTTCCTTCTGATGCCCGCTTGAGCTCTTCAACGTTACCATTGGCGGCACAAACCTTAATGCATCTCATTCCGGCTAAACTATAAATTTTTTCCAATTCGTCAGAGTCACCGATATCTGTTTTGTTTATCACTATCCAAATATCTACACCTGCCGAAACCGCGGCTACAGTAAGCTTATCCACGTTATATAAAAATGGCGCAGGCTCGCTGACAGCAATGACAATAGCAAGAACGTCTACATTTGCCACAAGAGGTCTGACGAAAGAATTTTTTCTTTCACCTATGCTGACGACAAACCCGCTTTTATCCTCATGCGGCTCAAATTCTGCTATATCACCCGCAAGAGGCATTACGCCCGATTTTCTTATCTTCGTTGCCGTTCGGCACTCATAAAGAGTGCCGTCTTCGGCTTCGACAGTATAAAGGCCTTTCATGCCTTTTAATATTTTACCTTTCATTGAACAAGTGCCTCAGAGCTTTCTTCTGTCACAACGTCAGAGCTTTCAGTTTCAACGGGAACGTATCTGTTAACGTAAACAGTTACTACTTCTCCCTTGACAACATCAGTATAAGCGGCAACGTTTTGAGAAATTATTACGCCCGGAGCCTGTGTTGAATCCACTTGATCTCCTACTCTGTACTGTATTCCCGCTCTCTTGAACCAAGCTTCTGCTTCTTCAGGCTTTTTACCGCGGAAATCCTTCATAGTAAGTGTTTCACATTCAATACTGATTACAATTTCAATTTTATTACCCTTTAATATTTCCGTGCCTGCTTTTATACTCTGATAAATAACAGTTCCGTTGGGGTGGAATGAATTTTCATATCTGATAACTACATCAGTTATATTCTCTGCCAACAATGCGGCATCAGCCTCATCTGCAGTCATTCCCAAAAGGTCGGGTACTTTATTTGTGTTCGCATGAACGTTAACGGACAGCACAATTACTGAATTAGCACTTACCATTTGTCCTTTTTCAACGCTTTGAGATACTACAACGTTGTCTTCTTTAGAAGTATAAACGTATTCTATTCTTACGTTTGTAAGACCATACTCTTTCAAAAGTTTTTTTGCTTCATCTGCCTTTTTACCCTCGACGCTTATCATAGGAGCAACGTCTACCTGTTTGCTTACAACCAAATCTATTACCGTTGCATAAGGCATTACGGAAGCATAAGGAGCAACGCTCTGTTCCAAAACTGTAGTTCCGGGAACAAGACTATCCTTTTGGGTTACGTTACCCAATATAAGATGATAATCCTTAAGACGACGTTCTGCTTCTTCATAGCTCATTCCAACCAAATCAGGCATTCTCATTTCAGTTGGGTTTTCAGACTCGCAATAATAAACCTTTATATCATACCCGCTTTCAGAATCTGTCACTATCTGACCTGCTTCAGGCTCAGTTTTGATTACCTGTTCAAAGTTGGCGTGTTCATGACTCATTTCAATAAAGCCAATTGTGTATTCATCGCCCACGGCATCGCGAATTGCAGTTTCAGCCTCACGCTTCGACATATAAACAACGTCGGGCATAAAAATTCTTTCGCTTCCCAAAGACAAAACAAGGGAGGTTATTTTATTATCCTTAACCTGCATATTTCCTTTAGGTTCCTGACTGATGATAACACCATAATCATAATCTGCATTAAATTCCGCAGTTATTCCTGCGGGGTCTATTACTATTTTGTTCCCCTTATTATCGGTAAGAGTTCCGCTGTCTATTTGAGCTTTTACATCTTTCCATTCTCTGCCTACAAGGGTTGGAATTGTAACCTCTACAGTATTATCGGTATAGAAAATAGCTTCCAGCGTAGAAGCAATATTAATATGCTTTACAACAACCCAAAGCGAATATCCTATTACAGCTTCGCAAACTATAATAAACGCCAGCGCAACACCCGTTATTATTGGAAAGAAAGAACGACTCACAGGAGATGAAAGCTTCGCTTCTTTTCTTGCCTCTTTACGTTTTCTTTTGTTTTCCGCTTTTTTCTTTTTTTCTCGTTCTTTGAGCTTTATATCATCAACTATAACGATATCGGGGATTTCTATTCCATCAAAAGTTTTTGTTGGATTTTTTGTTATTTCCTCAATGGCATCTGCCATTTCCCTTGCGGAAAGATAACGCTCATCAGCGTTTTTCCTCATCGCTTTTGTAATTATCTGAATAAGTCCATCTGGAATATCATCAGCGAAAGACGCCGGAGAAACAGGGGTTTCTGTAAGATGCTTTTCCATTACAACATAGGGATCTTCGTCGGCAAATGGAAGTCTGCCCGCCACAGCTTCATATAAAATAACGCCCACAGAATATATATCCGATTGCTCGCAAACAAGCTTTCCGCCTGATTGTTCTGGGCTCATGTAATAAGCTGTTCCCAAAGCCTCTTTTCGCAAATCCTCATTACCTGATATATCGGAGGGAATGGATGCTATTCCAAAATCCGTCAATATGATTTCCCCATCTTTATCAACTATCATATTTTGAGGCTTAACGTCGCTGTGTATTATTCCTCTGCTATGTGAATGCTCCAAAGCACCGAGAATTTTATACATGAAATAACATGCTTCTTTCCATTGAAGCTTTTCTTTTTTTGCAAGATAGCTTTCAAAGGTAATTCCGTTCAAAAACTCCATTATGATATACTTCATATCATCATGGAAAACCACGTCATACACAGTAACTATATTTTTATGTGACATCATGGCAATTGCCTGAGATTCGTTTCTGAAACGTGCAGCGGCAACAGGGTCATCATTCAAAGCAGCATCAAGAATCTTTATGGCAACAATTCTGTTCATTGTCATATCGCGTGCTTTCAAAACACAAGCCATTCCGCCTTTTCCAACAACCTCAAGTATTTCGTAGCGGTCATCAAGGACATTTCCCACATATTCCTCGCACAAACGTGCTATTTCTTTTTCATTTTCCTGCTCCCCTTGTATAGAGGGTTTATTATTCAAATTTTCGTTATTGATAACACCGTCTTTTTCCGACATCAGAATTCCTCCTTAATCAACACAACAGTTACGTTATCCAACCCACCGTTTTCTCTTGCTCTGCAAATGAGCTTATCAACGGCTTTATCAAGGCTTATTTTATCCAAAATAATGCTTTTTATTTCATCTTTGTCAACCATATTTGTAAGTCCGTCCGAACACAGCAAAAGCTGATTGA
>JAZRPU010000292.1:0-18702 GCA_045649365.1 Eubacteriales bacterium
TGAATAGGAGCGTTGGCAAACAATTGTTTATCGACCTTTATAGCAACAAGCTCTGATTTGCATTTTTCACGAAGAAAAGAATGAAACTCCTCAAGCTTTTCCTTTGAAATTGAACTATATAGCAAATAAACAACTAAAGATTCTTTTTGATGCTTCGCAAGAGAAAACAACATAGTTTTTGAAGGAGAAATATATTTTTCGTTAATCGCAATCATTATATTCATAACTTTATAATCACCTTATAAAAGATTGTGCTCTCACAAACAAAGCGTTTCCATTTTCCGTGAAAACAATAGTTGGAAAACAACAATATTTTTCAACATATTCATCACAAATTTTGAGACAATCTTCCGAACTTCCATCATCAACTAAAATAATCTCAAAGTCGGAAAACGTTTGTTCCAATATACTACCAACGCATCTTTTTAAATACTTCTCAACATTATACACAGGAACTATGACACTAATTTTTGGCATATTGCTCCTCAGCTATCTCAAAGAATGCTTTTTCATAAAACTGTAGTTTCTCAAATAATCTTTTATTCTTATGTAATTGTACGCGAAGGGATGTTTTTTGCCGTCAAACCAATCTGTCAAAAACAGCTTTTTTTCTATAGGACCTATCTTCACATTTTTCATATGCTCTTTTACACATTTTTCGTAAGCTGACTTCATTATATCATCAAAGCCTTGTATTTTTTTGCCACTATTAGCACAATCCATAGTCATGACAAGTCTTTTAAAGCATCTGACAAAACACATTTTATGAAGATCCATTTTGTTTTCTTTTTCCCAAAAATACATCTGCTCACTGAAAGCTCTGAAATCTTCAGAACTACTTTCATTAAAGGTTTGAGTAGCGCTATTTTCCCTGATTCGACGAATATACAAACTGCTTTTATCAAAAACTACTTTCTCTGCTTTATACAAAAGCTTATACAAAATATAATTATCCTCTGCGCATGCAAATGATGGAATGATAATATTGTCGAAAAAATTTCTTGGAAAGATTTTACCGCAAAATGAAACAAAGCAAAAATCTTTATCTATATACAAATGCTTCAAGGCGGTATGTGAGTCAAAACTGTAAATCTGGTTTGAAATACAGTCAGGATTATCCTTATCAGTCAAAATGCTTGAAAAATCACAAATCGAGATGTCCGCATCGTTATTAACAAGATTATTCATTAACTTTTCAAACATTTTTAAATTAAGAATATCGTCACTATCAACAAAAGCTAAAAAATCACCTTGAGCAATGCTAATCCCTGTGTTTCTCGCTACGGCTACACCTTCATTTTTCTTATGTATTACCTTTATTCTGCTGTCTTGTTTAGAATATTCATCGCAAATAAAAGGAGATTTGTCTGTAGAACCATCATCAATTAATATTATTTCAAGATTCTTATAGCTTTGATTGACAATACTTTCAAGGCACTCACTTAAATACTTTTCTGTATTATATATGGGAACAATTACACTTATTTTTTTCATCGTTATTTCCTTCTTAAAGCACTAATCATACGCTTTACTTTCAAAGCAGGATAATACCATAAACCGTGGAATCTGTTTTTAACGTAAAATAAAAATGGTGATTTTATATATCCTTCAAGATTATCCTTTTCAATATAATATAAATCATAGTATTTTTCGCAATTTTTAAGGAAAACACGTACATTTTCCGCTTCGCATATATTTTTAATATTTTTATATCCGTACCCAATTTCAGATAACAGCTTTATAGCTTGGGAAAAGTATGCAACAGTTCTTGAATTTCTTATTACCTTTTCCTTTCCTTCTTTTTCATACTCACCAAAGAAGAAATCTTTCATAAGATAATACGCTTTAAGTTTTTGTTCCGCAAACAAGCGGTGCTTTCTGTTTAACTTTGTTGCAGAATTAATATTATTTCGGTAGTAAAAAGAGAGCTTGTCCTTTGCATATATACTATGAGATAAATACAGACATTGTGACCTGAACAATTCATCTTCACCATATCTCAATGATGGATTGAATTTCAAATTATTAACTTTCAAAAATTCATTTTTAAAAATAAAAGAACTAAAATGATGATAATATTTATCAACGGCTTTATCCTTATAGTCGATTAAGAGCTCATTTTTCACTTTAACATATTCCTGAACGTTTAGATTCATATCGGAAAAACAAGAAGAAAAAACAAAGATATCGCAATCTTTTTGTTTTAAATCTTCGTTGAGTTCTTCATCATAATATTCAGAATCCCACACATCATCAGAATCTAAAAATGCGATGTACTTTCCCGTTGATTTTTTAATACCCAAATTTCGTGTTTCTGAAACGCCGGAATTATCTTTATAAAAATACTTTATGTTAATATTTTCGGAACAATACTTTTGACATATTGCTTCTGTGCTATCCGTTGACCCATCATTGATAATGATGATTTCCATGTCTTTTGATTTTTGCGACAGAAGTGAATCTAACGTTTGAGAAATTGTAGACTCACAATTATACGCCGGAACAATAACACTTAAAGTATAATTATCCATAACAGCACCTCTGAAAGAAAAGTTACTTTTATAAATCCATGTTAAAATCTGCTGAAAGGCAATGACAAATTCAATTTTTGTCTATAACAAATTTTTTCGTTTCAAGAAAGAAGAAAGCGTTCTGCCCCTGGGAAGAAGCTCAACCTCTTCAACGGTTGTACCTTTGAGAAGCAAGGTCATGGCAACATAAATAACAACAGCGGTTATTCCCGCGGGAACAAGGCATAAAATGCAGTCCACCCTCGTTTTCAATCCCACGTAATTGCATATTAATTTATATACTCCAAAAGCACCAGCTCCACAAAAGATAGCGGAAACCAAATTTTTCCAAAAAAGTTTTAAAACGTTAAGCTTTAATCCTTGTGTAACTCTCAAGAAAACAAAATTCAAGGTAAATGCAGTTACATAGCAAATTATTGAGCTTATTGGAGCTCCAAATATTCCTATTTTTTCGTTGCCAACCATGTTTATTTCACAAATAATAAGTAAAACAACACCCGTTAAGACCGATATAACAGGAAACATTGTTTTTCCGCACGCCTGAAGCAATGAATTAGTTGTGGAAACCAAAGAAATAAAAAATATTCCTAAAGCTAAAATAGAAAGTGCGGGAGCAGCTATTTCCAATGGAGTTTTTACCGACCCGTCAAGCATCGTTACGCTATAGTTAAATTCTGTTCCAAAGAGCAACACGATGCAAGGCTTCGCCAAAGCACAAAGCACAGCCGAACATGGTAATGCAATAAGACCGCTTATTCGAATTGAATTTATCATGTTACGTTCTGCTTCTTCAACCTTTTTGGCAGCAAGCGCCCCCGAAACAGAGGGAAGAATGCTAATGGCAATAGGATAAACCAAGGTAGAAGGCAAAAGCTCGGAAATAGGTGTGGAGTATGTGGTATATGCAGCAAAAAGTTTTTCTGCCATACTTTCAGTAAATCCTGATGAAATAAGACTTTTGTTAATAACAAGGGTATCCATGAAATTCGACAAATATAAAGCCGAAGACGTTATTGTTACAGGCAGAGCTATTACAGCAATTCGTTTTCCCAAAGTTAAGTATGTGTCGCAAGAAGAATCCATGTCAGAAACCACGCGCTTTTTGGAAAACGTTTTACAAAGAATAAGATAAACCGTTCCGAGCAAAACACCTACTGTAAGTCCCACTGTGGCGAACGCCGCTTGAACTTCTCCGCCATATCCCTTATGAGCGGCATAAAGTGCTCCGCCTATTCCCAAACACATTTTAACAGCCGCCTCAATGAATTGAGAAATTGCGGTGGGCACCATATATCGCAAGCCTTGAAAATATCCTCTTACAGCAGATGAAATACAAATCAAAAATAGCGTTGGTGCAATCACCTTCATCGCCAATGCCGCATTGCTGTGGTCTGACCAATCAGCTATATGGTCGGAAGCCAAAAACATAAACAAAGACGCCGCAAGTCCTATAATTCCAAACAGTAAAGTTGTTAGGAAAAATATCCGCTGTGATTCCTTTTTTTTGCCTTTTTCAGACGCTTCTGCTATCATTTTTGAAATAGCAACAGGCAGTCCTGCTGTTGAAATCATATAAAGCATTGCATATATGGCATAAGCAGCAGTATATGCGCCCATCGCTTCATCCAGAATATTCGACAAAGGGATTCTGAGCAAAACGCCAATTATTTTTACAGCAAAAGTACTTACTGAAATTATCAAAGCCTCTCTGACAAAGCTTTGTTCCTGTTTTTTCTTGTTAATTTCCATTAATAAAACCCTGAAAAATGTTTCTTATTAAAATAAAGCTTTATTCCGTAAACTCATTAAGAAGTGAATCTTCGGGAATAACATCCGTTCCATAAGTTGGGAATTTTTCAAGCTCCTTCAACAAAGCTTCTGCTCTTTGATAATATATGCTGTCTGAAGGTACTTGAGAAAGAATTTTGACACCCTCCTCTTTAAGAGCGCCTGTTTCGTATGAAAAGAACGTATTAATCACAAAATCCGCATCAGGAACAAAAGGAAGAATATATTTTTCTTCACCAGCTCTAACCCCGTCCCACATAGAAAACGTGGTAGTTGCAGGGGCGTTTCTGTGATAATAATCACGAATCATTCTTCTGAGGAGTCTTGGCTCTGAAAGACCTTCCACGTTTTGAGGAATTGGATGCAAAAATACTTTCAAAAGCCTTTTTCTGTCAACCTCTTTGCCATATATTGCAGGATTGAGAGCGTGAAGTCCTTCAATGATACAAACCTCTCCATCTCTCATTTTTATTTCAGTGTAGTCATCAGTTCTCTTTTTAGTTTTAAAACTGAAATACGGAATTTTTGCTGTTTCTCCATGTTCAAGCTTTGCAAAGCATTCTCTGAGATACGGCAAATCCAACGCCTCGGGAGATTCCACGTCAATAACAAAATTTCCGTTGGCATCATATAAATTATCAAGATAAAAATCATCAAGGGAGATTTTACTAACATATCTGCCGCGGCTTAAAAGCAATTCTTCAAGAATTTTCGTTGTAGTAGTTTTTCCTGCTCCGCTTCCTCCCGATATTAAAACGTATCTTCTGTTTTTATCGTTCATCAGCATTTGAGCAACAGTTTCTACTTGTGCTTTATACGCTGCTTCAGCATTTGCAATTTCTTTTTTAAGAATGTTTGTCATTTCTGATTCCCTCATAAAAATCTCTTATAACCTCTTCTCCTATACCTTCAGGAGAAGCTAAATACTCAAAAGGATATTTTGGAAAAGCTTTTCTTACAATTTTTGTTTTGTCAGGAGACACAAGCTTTGTTATAGCTGATGCGCCACAAGCAAAAACCGTTGAATGTTCTTCCATCATCAAAATATTATAAAGGCATTCCTTGCCTTTTTTTGAATAACCTGTGTTTTCACCGTTACCTACAGTGTTTTTTTGCCTGTAAAGATAATACGGTTCAAAATCATAGGATTTCAAAGTATTCATAGCGTATGCTACGTTTTCACGGACTTGAACTCCTAAAGGGTCATACACTCCATCTATATCGAATCTTATAGGAGAAGCGTTTTTAACAGAAAGCGTGTGAAGCGTTATATTATCAAATCCCATAGATATAACGTCAGAAAGACTTTTTCTGAAAGATTCTACTGTATCTCCAGGCAATCCTGCTATGAGGTCTGCATTAACGGAATTAAAACCAAGAGAAAGCGCATTTTCAGAGGCTTCAAAGAACTGCTTTGCAGTATGATTCCTTCCTATAAGCTTCAATACATCATCGTTTGTTGTTTGAGGATTTATACTGACTCTGTCAACGCCCGCCGCTTTAATTACCTCAAGCTTTTCCAAGGTTGTACAATCTGCTCTTCCCGCTTCAACAGTAAACTCTTTTAAGGCTGAATAATCAAGAGAATTCTCCATGTGTAAAAGCAAATCCTTCAAATCATGAACAGAAAGAGTTGTTGGTGTGCCGCCGCCTATATATATATGAGTAAGGTTTAATCCCAACTCTTTTATAATATTCCCTGTTCTTACAATATCCTCTTTAAGTCTTACCAAATAATCCGGAATTGTTTTAAAAAGTTTAGCGTTACTGTATGATACAAAAGAACAGTATGCACATCTGGTAGGACAAAAAGGTATTGCAACGTAAAGACAACAGGAATTGTCTTCTCTTCCCTCGAGAAGCTTTGCTTCCTTCAAGGCGATATCCACAGACAAGCGAATTTTTTCCTCTGATACGTTATAAGCCTTTGAAAACAAATCGCGAACGTATTCATAATCTTTTCCCTTGGATAAGTAATACCCCGCTCTTTTAACGGGTCTTAACCCTGTAAGGCTTCCCCAAGGAGGTAAAAAGCCAAAAAGCTTTTTTCCCGCAATAAGATAAGCATTTCCAACGACAGCTTCAGCAGCACTATCTTTAGTTCCGCCATTTATTATTTCACAACCCGCTGAAAAAAATCCCTCTGCTTCTCTTCCGTCAGCATAAAGCTTCGCGGAAGCAAAAATAATATCGTTTTCTTCCCAAAGAGAAAATACTGCTTTATTTGTGCTATCACTTTCAGCGGGGAATTTTTCTCCGGGATAATACAAAAGACAAAGAGTTTGAAAATAATAATTATTTAAATATTCAGTTCTGTTATCTATGTAAAGCTGCATTACTCTTCACCTTCGTTTTATACGTTTTAAACTAAATCTCAATTACAATATTTACAGGCCCGTCATGACGTGTTTCTATCTCCATGTGGGCTCCAAAAACTCCGCTTTCGGTTTTTACCTGACGAGAAAGCTCGTTTATAAACAAATCAAATAAAGGCTTTGCCTTATCGGGCTTTGCGGCATGGGTGAAATCAGGACGTCTGCTTTTCACATTTGCACAAAGGGTAAAATTGGAAACAGCAAGAATTTCACCTTCGATATCCTTAACGGAATAAAACATTTTTCCCTCATCATTAGGAAAAATTCGGAGATTAACAACTTTTTCCACACCTTTTTTTATAGTTTCCTCGTTATCTCCTTCTGCAATACCTGCATATACCAAAAGACCTTTATCTATTTTACAAACGTGTTCCCCGTCTGCATCAAGAGATGCACGAAAAACACGGCTTACAACTAAAATCAACGTTAGTTCCCCCTCTTAACAGAAATAACACCTTTAATTTTTCTGATTCCATTCATTATCATGTTCAAGGAATCAAGATTTTCACACTTAACGGTTATTTCTGCAGTCAACACGTCAGGATTTTCAATCATGGAAAACGAAGTCATATCAACGTTCAATGATGAAAGACCGGAAGTAACGTTTTTAAAAGCATCAGGCACTCTGTCCATAAACACCTTAAGTCCCACTTCAAACCGTCTTTTTTCTCTTATGTGCTTATCAGCCCAAGTAGCAACAAGCCATCTGTCCTTTTGAGATGGATTCTCCAAACCCAATGCAACGTTGGGGCAATCATATTTGTGGATAGAAACCCCATGCCCCCTCGTTACAAAACCGATAATACTATCCCCCGGGAGCGGACTGCAGCAACGGGCAAACTTAACGTCAAGATTTCCTACGGAATCAACAATTACACCTGAATTTCCCGTTATTTTGTCGGGCTTAACAGTTTCGGGAATGCGGATTTCCTCTTTTTCTTCGCCTTTTCCCGTTACACGCTCAACTTCATCTTTAAGCTTAACGGAAATTTTCGAAACAGAAAATCCACCATACCCAATATTATTATACAAATCTTCAGGCTCGTGGACACCGATTCTTTCGCAAACATTTCTTACAATTTCTTCTTTTTGATTTTCACTTAAATGCTTGGAATACTTTCTTAACTCTCTGTCAACTTCAGCTTTTCCAACGACAATGTTTTCTGCTCTTCTTTCTTTTTTGAAAAATTGTCTTATTTTACTTCTTGCCTCGCCCGTCTTAACAATTTTGAGCCAATCACGTCCGGGGCCTTTTGATGTGGACGAAGTAATTATTTCAACAATACAGCCTGTTTCAAGCACTGTGTCTATAGGTGCTATTTTCCCATTTATTTTCGCTCCTACCATTCTGTTTCCTACAGCGGAGTGAATATGGTAAGCAAAATCTATGAGAGTTGCTCCCGCGGGCAAATCAACAACGTCGCCTTTAGGAGTGAAAACAAAAATTTCATCTTCAAAGAAGTCAACCTTCAACGGTCTGAAAAATTCATCAGGGTCATCAACTCCGCTGATAGTATCAACAAGAGTACGTATCCATTTAAGCTTCTCATCAAAGCTCTGTTCTGATGTTTCTCCACTTTTATATTTCCAATGAGCCGCCAAACCATATTCTGCAGTCTGGTGCATATCCCACGTTCTGAACTGAACTTCAAAAGGAACGCCGCTTTGTCCTATAACCGTAGTATGTATAGAACGATACAAGTTGGGTTTAGGTGTGGAAATATAATCCTTGAATCGTCCGGGCATAAAGTTAAATTCCTCGTGAACGATTCCTAACGCTGTATAACAGTCAAGCTCCGTATCCACAAGGACACGAATAGCATAGAAGTCATAAATTTCATCAAACTCCTTATGCTGATTATAAATCTTACGATATACGCTGTATATTGTTTTAACTCTTCCCACAATAGAGAATTTCAAATTATATTTTGATAGCTTTTCAGCAACCTTCAGTTTGGCAATCTCAAGAAAATCTTTATTTTCCCCAAACTTTTTCTCTACAGCTTGCTGAATCTCTTTATATCCGATAGGGTCAAGATATCGAAGCGCTAAATCCTCAAGCTCCTGCTTGATTTTGTGGATACCCAATCTGTGAGCGATAGGAGCATAAACGTGCATTGTTTCAAGAGCTATTGCTCTTTGACGCTCTTCTCTTTTGTGGCTGAGTGTTCTCATATTGTGAACTCTGTCCGCCAGCTTTACGAATATAACTCTTACGTCTTTCGACATTGCAAAAAACATTTTTCTGAGGTTTTCAAGATTTTCTTCTTGTTTATTCTCAAAATTGATATTAACGAGCTTTGTTATGCCATCAACTATCATGGCAACGTCAGTGCCAAACTCTTTTTCTATCTCGCTATAGCTTGTTTTGTCAGAACAATCCTCAATAACGTCATGAAGCAAGGCTGCACATATTGAATCTGTATCCATATTAAGCTCTGCACAAATAAGTGCGACAGAAAGCGGATGAACTATATATGGCTCACCCGAATCTCTTTTCTGACCTTCATGCATTCTTGATGCATATTCATAAGCTTTATTTATTTTTTCTCCGTTTACTGATGTACCTAATATAGCATTTCTCAATGCTTTAAGCCTTGTTTCCATAAATTTCCTCTTACATACCCTTTACCTTGGCAAGTATTGCGGATTTTTCCAAATCAATCTTTTTCCCACCTGCAGGAATCATTTTTATTTCGGCAACGAATCCATCGCCCAAAAATCTGCAATGAGCCAAATTGAACTCTTCAAACACTTGAAGGATAACCTTTAATGAAGGAAGCGGAATTAACGTTCCGTCACTTCTTTTCACATGTTGTCTTAAATAAGTTAAAGAAACTCTCGTTTCTCTTCCCGATGAAAATTCACTTCTTGCATATTTAAATAAAGTTCTGAAATCTTCAACGGTAGGAATATATTCAGACGGATAAGGATAAAGTTCCTCTTTCTTTTCAGAATCAGAAATATATTTTTCCGTCGTTTCCGCATGAGCATTGTCTTCTTCTGTTGGTCTTACCTGTTTAATGAACAACTGAACGGAAGGACTTCTGAAATGTTCGTTTATTTCTGCAGAAAAAACAATATCACACATATCACCAGAGGTGAATCTGAAATTATCATACGCCATTCCAAAGAAAACGCTGTAGAAAAAGTTTTGTGAGCCTTTTTCCTTTACTTTGAATTTGATATGCTTTCCATCGCTTATAGGTGCAATATCAACTATTTCAAGATTTTTAGCCGTAAACACAGGCTGTGGATTCTGCAAACCATAAGGCTCTAAAAGTCTTAATTCCTTTACTGAATCGAGAGAAAGCTCTGAAAGCTTAACTTCACAATCGATGTTAACAACAGGAATTGTTATTTCCTCGTTCATGTTTTTATCGGCATATTCATTTATAGAGCGTCTGAAATCTTCAATTTTATCTCTGCTTATGGTAAGTCCAGCAGCAAGCTCATGACCGCCATATTTAACCAAATGCTCTTCAGAATCTTTCAAAGCATCCATTATGCTAAAGCCCTTAATACTTCTGCCAGAGCCTTTTCCTAAATCTCCGTCAAAAGAGATAAGAATTGAGGGAAGAGAATACTTTTCGGTAATTTTTGAGGCAACGACTCCAATAACGCCTTGATGCCAACCATCAGAGCAAAGCACTAATACACGGTCGTCCTTGCATTCCTCTTCTATTTGCTTTAAAGCCTCGGAGAACATTTCCATTTCCAAAGCCTGACGGCGTTTATTAATCTCGCAAAGCTCCGCAGCAATTTCTTTAGCCTCGCACTTTTCTGTAGAAAGTAAAAGCTCTGCTGCTCTGTGCGCGGAAGTTATTCTTCCCGCCGCATTTATTCTTGGAGCTATAACGTATCCCACAACGGTGGAATTCAATTTTTTGGCAGGAGCACCGTCTTTATATACTCCCGCTTCCTCCATAAGTGCTTTCAAGCCCACGTTACCCGTGTTTTTCAAAAGCTCCAATCCGTATGCGGAAATATATCTGTTTTCATCAATAATGGGCATAACGTCTGCAATCGTACCGATAGCAACGATATCTCCGAACTGTTTTAAAACTTTTTCTGTTCCGTTTTCACCGGATAATGCGCAAATGAGTTTAAAAACAACACCAACGCCTGCAAGATTCTTAAAAGGATAATTGCAATCAGGTCTGTGGGGGTTAACTACAGCAACTGCATCGGGAATTTCATCACCATATCTGTGGTGGTCGGTAATAACCATATCCATTCCAAGACTTTTAGCAAGTCTTGCTTCCTCAACAGCGGTAATTCCTGTGTCAACTGTTATAATAAGAGAAAACTCTCCCGCAAGACGCTCAAGAGCTCCTGCACTCAATCCATAGCCATCCTGAATTCTTTCGGGGATAAAATAAGTACATTCAACACCTTTTTCAGAAAGGAATTTATATAATATTATGGTAGACGTGATTCCGTCAACGTCATAGTCCCCGTATATACAAACCTTTTCTTTGTTCTCTATGGCTTTCGTTATTCTCTCAACAGCTTTGTCCATGTCCTTAAGCAAAAACGGATCATAAAGCACACTGCTGTCACAGCTTATATATTTTTCTGCCTCTTCTTTTTCCCAAACTCCTCTTGATGCCAATATTTTAGCAACCAATGATGGAATTTTCAATTCATTCATGAGCACGCGTACAGTATTCTCGTCAGCTTTATTCACTATCCACTTTTTCGTGTACAATTTTTCACCCTCCGCAAAGCTTAACGCCTTGCTTTTTTCATTAATATTATTTATCTATGTTGTCGTCTTTGAAAATGCCACCGATACAAGACATTCTGATTCATAAACAGTTCCAAGCGGATTTTCTATGCTTACGATTCCTTTTACCTTTTGCTCGCGTTCCGACGGAACAACCTTTGAAAGCTCCAAAGATATGGTTATCGAAGAATTGTTTATAGTTTCTATTTCTTCATAAAGCCCTGTTAATTTAACCTCTACGTCTGAAACGTTAACCGTATATCCCAAGGGGCACCCGTTTATCACAACGTTTTCGCCGCGAACAGTTTCAACGCGGGTGGATATATCAACCAAAACGTCTACGTTTGTTTCACCGTTGACCCCAATTATTTTTTCAGGATATTCCAATTCACCTTTAACGGTAAAGCTGTTTTTTCCGCTACCTAATTGATTAGTGATTTTTTCATAAGGTATATTAAGGTTAATATATTCTATAGCATCAATACTTTTAGGCTCTCCCGAAATCAGCAAGGCTGTTACAGCCGGGTGGAAAGAAGTATTGTATAAAACATCTCCGCCACCGTCAAGCTTTATTTTAACAGGAACGCTTTTTTCCTTCGTTAAAACCACTTCCACACCGCAATAATGAGGCAAAACGTTAATATTGGAAAGGTCTATATCCACATCAGATTCCAAAACTATCTGACAATGGCTTTTAAAAGATTCTGTAATGTTTTTAGGCTCGGGATTAACGTAAACAACTGCACGCTTGATACTTTTAATAATACTTTCAGAGCCTGTGACCGTAACAGTATCCGTATCACATATCAAGGAGTAGTTAACTCCATTTTCCAATTGGGCAGTACCCAACAAAGGTATTATTTCAAAAGTATCCGTAACACGCTTTTCTGCATTAACTGTTAAATGAGTCATGGATTGGCTTATGACAGAAATTCCATTAATCGGCTCTATCTCCACTTGAAGCGGGTCACTTTTCCCCTCTTTCACCACAGAAGAAACGTCAACGAAGGCAGTAAAGCTGGAAGACTTAAGAATCGAAAGCTGGCTTCTTTTACCTCTTACGGTTATATCAAGTCTAACGTTTCCGTCAAGCTCAATCTGCATTCCCGTTTGTTCTTCTCCCACTATCTTCACGTTTATTCCCGTGAAGCTTTTTTCATATTCCGAGCCCTCATAATCAACCGCAACTATCCACATTACAACAGCCGCAAGCAGAGAAAGCAAGAACGTTATTATTATATTCTTTTTAGGACGTTTTTTCCCATCATCCTTTTGGGAAGAAGCTTCCTTTACTTCCGAAGCATCAGATTCAAACATATCAGTTTTGTTTTTTTCTTCCACGTTTATTCTCCTTTGCTTCCTTTTTTGGTATTTTCTGCGGGAACAAATATTCCCTTCATATACTCTATAAAGCTTTTTTCTGTAAAGCCTCTTTTGAGATTTCCGTCAACAGCAATTGAAATTATTCCCGTTTCCTCTGAAACAATAACAACAACCGCATCGCTCTTTTCCGACATTCCAACGCCTGCTCTATGTCTTGTACCTAAATTTTTAAGAGCCTCATTTTCTTCTGACAGAGGAAGAACACAGCCCGCCATGTACACTCTGAAATCACGGATAATAACCGCACCGTCATGCAAAGGCGCTTTATTGTAAAAAATATTACCAAGAAGTCTTGACGATACTTTAGCATCAACAACCGTACCGTCTTTAATCATGTTTTCGAGATTGGTTGTTCTTTCAACTACTATCAATGCGCCTGTTTTTGAAGCCGAAAGCTCACAAGCAGTTCTCGCAAGGTCAACCACGAAATCTCCTACAGCCGATTCATTTACACCTTTTAATCTGTTACCAAATTTACCCGCACCTTTTCCCATCTTTTCAAGAGCGCTTCTTAATTCAGGCTGGAACACAATTATTATCGCGATAAAGCCCACCTGACTCACGTTGGAAAGCAAGAAATTCAGCAAGCTCATTTCAAAAATGTTTCCCACAAGCATAAGACCGAGAATGATTGCAATTCCTACAACTATCTTTGTAGCACGTCTTTCGTGAAGGAATCTGATAGCCAAAAAGAAGATAATAGCCACAACAAAAATGTCAATTATATCTTTAATTCCTATAACACTAAGACGTTGAATCAAGTTTTTAAAATAGTCCATGAATGCGCCCACAATCTCACCTGCCTACACTTCTAGATAGTAAATAATTTTACCATATTTGCGGTAAATTGTCAATAGAACAATATCAGTTTTTTAAAAAATTTCTAAAAATTTGTAAAAAACCATAGAAACCAACGGTGAAAAACAAAAAGCTTCGCAAGCTGTCTTTTCAGACAAGCAAGCGAAACTTTTTTCAAAAAATCTCTTATTTTTTATTTAACAAGCTTTTCCATTGCCTCTTCTACAACCTCGTCACTTACAGCGGAATTGCTTATTGCAGAGGGAGCATATCGAGAGAGAGTATATAGCTCGAAAATTTTGGGATAAGGGCAAGAAGCTTTCAGCTTTTCCTCGTTTTCCAAAGGTGTATCTGAACTCTTGAATCTCATTCCTTTTTTAACTCTTTTTACAATATACTTTGTATATATATATCTGATTTTCCAAGGATTACCGGGGTCTTCATTCCATTTTATTCTTGTTTTTCCAAAATCAATTTTATTTCCTTTTTTTCTGCCCCATGAAGGAAAAACGAAATTAAAGCTGTCAGTTCCTTTCATTTTCCATGTTTTTTCAGAAATACCCAGCTTCTTTTTTATTTTTCCAACGGCTTTTTTTACCGATTTTTTTATTCTGTCAAAGGCTTTTTTAAACGCCGGTTTAACTATAAGCTCCATTGAATGACTTAAGGATTTATAATAAAACCACGCGCCGAGCAGACAATCGCCTACACCAATGATAAGCGCAAAATCTGCCGCATTTTTATCTTTGATGTAATTCTTGACAACTAAAAATGCTACGCCCACCACTAACGTGATTAATGCACGATACAAATATTTTTTTGATTTTTTATCTCTGACTATCAACATATTTTAACCCGCTACGTAAGTATCGTCAATATTAATAAACGTTTCGTCTAAAGTAAACGTATTAACACTATTACCCATAATGGAAAGACGCTCGAGATTCACCATGGATGTTTCATCGACCTCATGAGCAAAAAGAATAATCTCCGTTTCCGAA
Source organism: Eubacteriales bacterium (assembly GCA_045649365.1). Lineage (GTDB taxonomy): Bacteria > Bacillota > Clostridia > Oscillospirales > CAG-382 > SIG653. The sequence goes on from JAZRPU010000292.1 coordinate 14,606, forward strand.
AGAGAATCTGCTATATACATTTCAATAAGTCTTTGCATGGACATTCCCGGATTCGCTCTTAATATAGCCATGCTTTTAAGCATGTCTATATAATGTAAAACTCCGCTGTCAGCAGGAAATCTCAAAAACATATCTCCCGACGGGAGCTTGCAATTGGCGGCAAATCCCACACGGTATCCCGCTTCCGACGCCTCGCAAATCAATGCTGTTGCAACCTTTAATGCATTTTCCATTATGGCATTATATTCCTCACCGCTTATTTCAGCCTCATCGGAATACTTATAGTCAATAAGAACGAGAACGTTTCTGTTTGAAACGTAATCAAATTTATTAACCTTTATACCATAGTCCGCCCCTGCAACAGATCTGGCGGTAGCTTTATAATTTATCATTTTCATAGAATCGCCCATAGCATAATCTCTGATTCCCGAAAATGAAAACGGGTCGTATATCAGTCGTCTGTTTGTTGGATTTTCCCCTTGAACGCTGTTGGGATGCATTAATGCGCCCGAAAGAGGAACAGGTTTAGGATAAACGTAAACCGACGCTGGAGAAGCAATTGTATGAGGATTCTTTCTATAGTTTATTTCTACGGATTCAAGCTCGTAAAGGCCTCTTTTTTCACAGCAAATAACGTTTCGTCTTTGAATGCGCCCAAAAGGAGGAATAATTCTGAACGTGCTTACACAATAATGCATGTCCAAAGAATTATCATAAATAATATTTTCAGGGCGAATACCGCTGTACAAATATGATTCAACGTGAATTCCGAAAAGGAAGAAAAATGACGGGTTATAAATAGTTTCAACCAAAATCGTCTGCATTCCTTCATGCACGCCCTCATCTGTAAAGCGTCTTGAATATTCAAGCCTTCTTATGCATTTTGCTTTCAGATTTCTATAAAGCAAAATAAGGAGAACAAGCAAAACACCCGCTATAATGGCAAGTAATGCCTGAATTGAAGGGTCCATAATCAATACCTTATTCTCGGTTAATCTTTGTGTTAATTTCCTTTATACCAACCAAGCTCTCCCTCGGTAGGAACAGCTACAATTTCAAGAATTCCATCTATAATTTCTTTAGCAGCATTCTTTTTAACTTTGGCAGAGCTGGAAAGAACCATTCTGTGAGGAAGAACGTAGGCGGCTGCAGCTTTAACGTCATCGGGAATAACGTATTTTCTGTCAGCTGCCGCGGCAAAGCCTTTGGAAACTCTCATAAGTGCAAGCGCACCTCTGGGGCTTACTCCGAGAGTAACGTTACTATGATTTCTCGTTGCTTCTACAAGAGAAACGATATAATCCATTATATCCTCATGTACAAAAACAGAGTCAAGTGTTTTTCTAGCTTCTAAAACATCGTCGGTAGAGAAAACAGGCTTTATGTCAATCAAAGGATTAGCTCCGTTAAATCGCTTAAGAATTTCAGCAGATTCTTCATGGGTTGGATATTCCATATTAGCTTTAACTAAAAAACGGTCAAGCTGTGCTTCAGGAAGTGGGAAAACGCCCATGCTTTCAATAGGATTTTGTGTTGCAATAACCATAAATGGTGCTTTGATTTCTCTCGTGTTACCATCAACCGTGGCTTGAAGCTCTTCCATACATTCAAGCAGACCCGCTTGAGTTTTTGGAGTAGCTCTGTTAATTTCGTCAACAAGCAAAACGTTTGAAAAAACAGGTCCGGGAACAAATTCAAACTCAGATTTTTTCATATTAAAATAGTTTATGCCTGTAATATCCGATGGCAAAAGGTCGGGGGTAAACTGTATTCTTTTATAAACACCCTCGAAACTTGCCGCAAAGGATTTTGCTAACGTAGTTTTAGCAGTTCCAGGAACGTCTTCCAAAAGCATGTGTCCGCCGCAAAGCAACGTTGTTGTCATCATATCACAAAGAGAATCTTTTCCAACAACTACGGTTGCAACGTTTTCTCTTATCTTTTTATAAAATTCGCCAAGCATTTTTCAGACTCCTTACTTTTTGTTAATATACTCATCAACGATAAATCTCGGTCTGCCCTTCGTTTCAAGATATATCTTTCCGACGTAAGCGCCGGTAACTCCAATAGCCAGAAGAATCAATCCCCCTATTGCCCATATAGAAACAATAATACTTGCCCAACCTGCAACGGTTACACCTCTGAAAAATTGTATCACTGAATAAAGAAGCATTATTATGCTGACAAAAAACACTCCAATGCCCAAATAAGTTATCATACTCAAAGGTTTAACGCTCAATGAAGTAATTCCTTCAATAGAAAAAGAAATCATTTTCTTCAAAGGATACTTGCTTTCACCCGCCATGCGTTCTCCTCTTTCGTAATAAACCACGTCTGTTTTGAAGCCTATCATGGGAATTATTCCCCTCAAGAAGAGATTAACCTCTTTATATCCTGCAAGCTCATTCAGAACACGCTTACTTGTAAGTCTGTAATCCGCATGATTATAAACAGTATTTGCTCCCAACTTATTCATTACTTTATAAAAGCTTTCAGCGGTAAAACGTTTAAAGAACGTATCTTTATCACGTTTAGAACGAACTCCATAAACAATATCACATCCTTCGTGATATTTGTCTATCATCTCATCAACCGCATCTATATCGTCTTGAAGGTCTGCATCCATAGAAATAACCATATCCGCATCATCTTTAACTGTCATCAGTCCTGCAAGAAGAGCATTCTGATGACCTCTGTTGCGGCTGAGATTTATTCCCGCAAAAATGTCCATTCCCTCATGAAGCTTTTTAATAATTTCCCATGTTTTATCCTTCGAGCCGTCATTTATAAAAACAATTCTGCTTTTTTCAGAAATCTTTTTTTCTTCAATAAGCTTTTTCGTTTTTTCATATATAGCTTTTGCTGTATCTACAAGAACTTCTTCCTCGTTATAACAAGGAATTACAAAGTACAAAATATTATCTCTCATTACAACCTCCGTTTTTGGCATGTTTTTGGCATATTTATACTAATGTATTATTAATCTTATCACAAAACATCACTAATGTCAACAAATTTATAATTTTTTATTTTCCCATCTATTGACATATTTTTTGAAACAATATATAATAATTTTCGTGAAAACAGAAAAAAGAAAAAAATTTTTTATTTTTTTGAATGGATTCGGGAATTTCATTCGTATTGCTAATGAAAGGGCTTAAAACCCAAACAAAAAAACGGAGGAAATTCAACATGAAAAAGAAAATCTCATTAGGACTTATCGTAGCAGCATTACTTCTTTCAGTTAGTTCAGTAAGCGTTTTGGCTGCAAAACACAACAAAGACTTCAAGGCTCAAGACTTGCCAAAGCAAGCACAAATTTGTGTTGATGAAGATGCTGACGGTATTTGCGACAACTTCGTAGATGAAGACGAAGACGGTATCTGTGACGAACAGAACAAAAAAGGTAACAAAGAAAACAAAGGCGACAAAAAAGTTGCTTGTGTTGATGAAGACGCTGACGGTGTTTGCGACAACTTCGTAGATGAAAACGAAGACGGTATCTGTGACGAACAGAACAAAAAAGGTAACAAAGAAAACAAAGGCAACAAAAAAGTTGCTTGTGTTGACGAAGACGCTGACGGTGTTTGCGACAACTTCGTAGATGAAAACGAAGACGGTATCTGCGACGAACAGAACAAAAAAGGCAACAAAGAAAACAAGGGCAACAAAAAAGTTGCTTGTGTTGACGAAGATGCTGACGGTGTTTGCGACAACTTCGTAGATGAAAACGAAGACGGTATCTGTGACGAGCAAACAAAAAAAGGCATCAAAGGCGAAAAAGGTAATTGCCAACGCAAAGGTGCAGGAAAAGCAAAATAATTAATCACCACGAGGTAAAACAATGCGGAGTGAGCAAGAGGTAAACAGAGCCATTGACTTGTATGCCGATACAGTCAAAAGGCTTTGCATGGTTCGTTTGAAAAGCTATGACGACACTCAGGACATATTTCAAAACGTGTTTTTGAAATATGCCCTCTCCTCCGTGCAATTTGAAACCGCTGAGCATGAAAAAGCGTGGTTTATCAGAGTTACTATAAACGCCTGCAAGGATTGGTTTAAGGACTTTTTCAGGAGCCATGCAGTACCCATTGATG